>DATBKE010000113.1:0-4581 GCA_036556085.1 Acidimicrobiia bacterium
CACCGATGACACAGGCGATGCCACCGGAGACCACGGAGAATCGAACCGAGGTCAGTGCCGCTACGGCACCAGCTTCGAGATCACCCAGCCTCGGCCCGCCTCCGACCACGGCCGTGTGTACCGCGGAGAGTCGACCACGCAAGGCGTCAGGCACCACCAGTTGGAGGATCGTGTTGCGAAACACGGCGGAGACCACGTCGGCTCCACCGGCCACCGCGAGTAGCACCAAGGCCAAAGGAAGGTAACTGATCAGGCCAAAGGCGGTGACGGCAAGACCCCAGATCACCACGGCGATGACCACGACCCGACCCCTTCGCGAAACCGAGCCCACCCACCCCGAAGTTAGAGCGGCAACTAGCGCCCCCATGCCCGGAGCGGCGTAGAGAAGGCCGACAGTTGACGCATCGCCTCCGAATATCTCGGTGCCGAGGGCAGGGAAAAGGGCGTGGGGCATTCCGAAGATCATGGCGTTGAGATCGATGAGAAACCCGGACTGGAGCAACGGCTGACCTCTTAGGTAAGTGAGCCCTTCTCTGATCGAGGACATGCTCACCGCTCGGCCGCCTCCTTCGGGACGGAGGGGGCCAACCCAAAGAAGGGTGAAGGCGGCGGCGGCAAATGCGACGGCCTCGGCGGCATAAGTTATCGGGAGGCTGTAGCGAGCTATAACGAGTCCCGCCAGGGCTGGCCCAACGGCGGCAGCGACTTCGTGCATCGTCGAATTGAGAGCGAAGCCCGAGGGCAGCAATTCTCGACGCAACAGGGCTGGAATCGCTGCCATTCGGGCGGGGCCATTGATCGCGCTGAGGGCGGCATTCAGCGCGCTCAGCGTGTACAGGGGCCAGAGAGCCGGCTCGGCCGAGGAAGCGTTCAGCATCAAGCCGATGGCCGTGATGGAAAGCAGGACATGGCCGAGAACCAGGAGCTTGCGGCGATCGAAGGCATCGGCGACCGCCCCCCCGACCAGTGAAACTGCCATCAGAGGTATGAACTGGGCGATTCCCAAGGCGCCGACGGCCAGGGTCGAGCCCGTAATGAGGAAGACCTGATAAGGAACCGCCACGATGGTGATCTGGCGACCGAAGTGGGCCAGGAGCTGGCCGAGGTAGAGGATCCGGAATCTGCGGGATTCCCTGAGCGGGGTGATATCGACGACGAGCCGCCGCCCGGGGCGGGTGCGATCGCTCACCTGTCTGCCAAAGTAGGACGTCTGATAGAACGATTGTGCACGACCTCGTGAGCGCCGCCTTCAGCCCCGACTTCGAATCGCTGACCTGTTTCGATTGTGGGGCGTCTCACCAGGTCGGCCGGCTCCATTCCACCTGCGAAAGATGTGGGCTCCCTCTGCAGGTCAACATGAGGTTGAAACCAGGCACCGATCCGGACTCGGTCATCGACCGGTCGATTTCATCGCTATGGAGGTACCGGGGGGTCCTGCCGATCGAGCCCGAAGGGGCCGTCACCTTGACCGAGGGTTGGACCCCCCTGGTGCGGGTCGATGCAACGACCTGGGTCAAGGATGAGGCTCGGAATCCCACCGGATCCTTCAAGGCGCGCGGAATGTCGATGGCGGTTTCGGGGGCCATCGCCCTCGGGGTGGAACGCCTCGTCGCTCCTTCGGCGGGCAACGCGGCCGGCGCTCTTGCCGCCTATGGCGCCGCCGGAGGCGTCGAGGTGCTTGTGGCGATGCCCGCGGACACGCCCCGTGCATTCGTCGAGGAATGCCGCCATTACGGGGCGCAGGTGGAGCTGGTCCCGGGGACCATCTCCGACTCGGGTCGTTGGCTAGGCGAGAACCGATCGCCCGGCGACTTCGACCTCTCGACTCTGAAAGAACCCTTCCGGGTCGAAGGCAAGAAGACCATGGGTTACGAGATCTGGGAACAATTCGGCGGACAACTGCCCGACGTGATCATCTATCCGACAGGTGGGGGAACCGGGCTGGTGGGGATGTGGAAGGCCTTTGACGAGATGGAGACCATGGGGTGGATCGGCCCTGGACGTCCGCGGTTGGTGGCCGTGCAGTCGGATGGGTGTGCGCCGATTGTCGAGGGGTACCGAAATGGTCGGGAACGGACCCAGCCCTGGCTCGATCCCAAGACGAAAGCATATGGGCTGCGGGTGCCCAACCCGATCGCCGGTTTTCTTTGTCTTCGGGCCCTGCGCCAGACGAATGGCACCGCCGTCGCGGTCTCCGAAGAGGTCATCGCTCCGGCGGCGGCGGCGATGGCTGCGGCAACCGGTGTGGACGCTTGCCCGGAGGCGGGGGCGGCGTGGGCCGCTCTGGGGATTCTCAGAGATCGGGGTTGGACAGGGGGCGAGCACCGGGTTCTGGTGTTCAACACCGGCACCGGCATCAAGTACCGCTGAGCCTTACCTTCGTTCGGTACGGGGGTCGAGGACGTCGCGGAGACCGTCGCCCACCAGGTTGAACGAGAGTGCCCACAGGAACACCATCAGGCCGGGGAAGGCGGAAGTCCACCAACGACCGGCGATGATGTCGGCCTGGCCCTCGCTCACCAACGTCCCCCATTCCGCCTGACCGGCGACGGCCAACCCGATGAAGGCGAGGGTCGCTCCCAAGAGCACGGCATGGCCCATGTCCAAAGTTGCCTGGACCGCCACCGGCGTGAAGGAGTTGGGGAGGATGTCTTTGCGGATGATTCCGAACTTCGAGTCTCCGATAGTTCGCGCCGCGTCGACATAGTCTTCCTCTCGCACCTGGAGGATCTGGCTGCGGATGATGCGGGCGTATCGAGCCCACATGATTGCGGCCAGAGCCACAACGATATTGACGAACGACGGTCCCAGAATGGCCGCGATCGCCAATGGGAAGACCAGCGTCGGTATGGAAAGGAAGACGTCGACCGTCCTCATCAAAAAGGCGTCGACCTTGCCCCCCACGATTCCGGCCGTGCAGCCGACGATCAGACCCATCAGGACGGCTCCGGCCACCACGTAGAGCGAGAGCTGCAGTGACAGCCGCGCTCCCCAGACGATGCCATAGAGGACATCACCACCGAGCCGGGTCGTTCCGAGAGGATGGCCTTCGGTCCCCGGTGGGACGGCGACCGCGCTGAGGTCGCGCGGCATCTGATAGGCGCCGCGGGGATTCACGTCGACGATGAGTGGTGCGAAGATCGCCATTGTCAACATCACCACGATGAGGGTGGCGCCAAAGGCCGTGCTTCCACGGCTGAACACTTCCCTGGTAGTGGCCCACAGTCGACGGGCTTTGACCCTGGCCGGAGAGTCTCGGAGCACTCGGGGTGCCGTCTCGGTACGAACCGCCTGGAACCACATGATCAGGTCTTCCTCAGCACGACCCGGCGGTCGAGATAGCCGTAGGTGACATCGACGAGAAGATTGATGCACAGAAAGAGGATGCTGGTGAAGATGACGAAGGCGAGGGTGGTGGCCTGGTCACCGCTCAGAACCGAATCGGCCATCCAGCTGCCGAGGCCGGGCCAACCGAAAATCGTCTCTACCACCACCGTTCCTTCGAACATGATCCCGATCGAGAGACCGATCACCGTGACGGTGGGAATGAAGGCGTTGCGGCGGGCGTGACGTCGGACGACGAGTCGCTCGGGGAGGCCCCGGGCCCGAGCCGCATCGACATAGTCCTTACCCATTTCTTCGAGGAGCGAGGAGCGCATCATCCTGGTCACAATGCCAACTGCGCCGTACCCCAGCGTGAGGGCGGGAAGCACGAGGTGCCAGATCGCATCCTTGAGGCCGGCCCAGCTGCCGGCGAGTATTGAATCGATGACGTAGAAGTTGGTGGGATGGGGGATGCTGGCCCATATCCGGAAATCGGACCTCCCGTGGGGGAACCAGCCGAGATAGGACCAGAAGATGATGAGGAGGACGATCCCCAGCCAGAAGGTGGGCATGCTGGCTCCCCCCACCGCGAAAATACTCGTGAGCTGATCGGACATCTTGTTGCGACGTCGGGCTGAGAACGTGCCGAGCCCGATCCCTAGCGTGACCGCCCACAGAGAGGCAGCGACGCCCAACTCGAAAGAGGCGGGGATCCGCGACCTGAACACGTCTACCACCGGTGAGACAGCCACTGCCGACCATCCGAGTTCTCCCCGAACCACGCCACCGAGCCACGCCAGGTATTGCATGGGTACGGGCTCGTCGAGGTTGAACCGCTCCTCGAGCGCGGCGATCTCCTCGTCTGTCATACCCGGCTCGAGGTATGGCCCGATCGTGGTGCCTCCCAACCGGGTCATCGAGAAGACCAGGAGGCTCACGACCAGGATGACGAAAGGGAGAGCGAGCAGGCGGCGTGCGATATACCTATGCACGCCTCAGTCCTCCTTTCCCCCCTCCGTCATTCATCTGAAGCCATTTATCTCATTTGCTGTATAGCGCCCAGTACTGCGACGGCCGCGCCCACATCGGGTTCTCGACGTGACCCTTCACCCACTCCCCGGCTGCGGAGGGAGCGCCCTCGTTGGCGGGCATGATCCACATGGCCTCCTCGTAGAGACGGGCCTGTATCTCATGAATGATCTCGAGCCGCTCCTCCTCGTCGAGGGTGGCGCGGGCCGAGTTGATCAGAGCGTCGAC
>DATBKE010000114.1:0-2637 GCA_036556085.1 Acidimicrobiia bacterium
GTCGCACTAGTTCAGAAGTGGTGTCAACCCGAAGCTGGCGGCCGGTTTCGGGATCAACCAAAACCACCTCACCGACATTGGGAAGCTCCGTTTCGCGCGGATCGGAGATTTCGATCGCCACCACGTCGTGCTTGTACGCCAGCGTGGCGAGCGGTTGCCGCCAATCGCCCTGCCCCTGAAAGTCGCCTACAACAACCACCAGGCCCCGCTGGCGAGCGATCGGGGCAAGACGGGCCAGGGCCGAGCCAAGCGAAGTAGGTCCCGCTGGTTCGAGCTTGGGACCGGTCTGAGTGGCGGCGAGGACACTTCTCAGGCCTGAGCGGCCCGACCGAGGGGGAATCGTTAGCGGGTCGGCCGATCCATAGGTCATGACCGCCAGGCGTCCTCCCCGCCGCGAGGCGAGATGGCCCATGGCCAGGGCGACACCCTCGGCTACGTCCCACTTCCGCCGCTCGCCAGTTCCGAATCCCATCGACGGGGAAGTGTCGAGGACGAGCCAGGTCTGAAGGCTCTTCTCGGCGATGTCGACCCTGACATGGGGTTGATTGGTGCGGGCTGTGACCTTCCACTCGATCCTGCGGACGTCGTCGCCGGGCTGATAGGGACGGATTGCCGTCAACTCGGTTCCGATTCCCTGGGAATTCGATCGCTGCTCGCCGGGGAGCAGACCCTCGATCTTGCGAGCCACCTTGATCTCGAGAGCCCGCAAGACTGCCTCCGGGACCGGACCAGGACCCGGACGACTGCGGGTCCGGTGACGCCCGAAGGCGACGAGGGTCACGCCGTGTCTCGGGCCAGCTCTATGTCGGGCGCGGGTACCGCCGCAACGACGGCATCGATGATCGAGTCGGGGGTGATCTCCTCCGCCATCGCCTGATATGTGAGAACGAGGCGATGACGCAACACATCTCGGGCCAGGTCCTTCACGTCCTGGGGAAGGGCGTAGCTGCGTCCTCTCAATAATGCGAGGGCGCGGGAGGCGTGAACCAAATTGATCGGCCCCCGGGGACTTGACCCATAGGCGACATATGGAGCGAGCCGATCCAGCCCGAGCGCGGCAAGGTTTCGGGTTGCCGTTGCCAGGTCAACCGTGAATCGAGCAATCGCCGGATCGACATAAACCTCGGCGGTGAATCGCTGCAGATCGAGGAGCTCGGAAGGAGTAAGGATCTGACGAACTTCGGGCTCCGGCTTCAACGATCGCTCCACGACGGTGACCTCTTCGCCGACCTGCGGGTAATCAACAATGACCTTCAGCATGAAACGGTCGACTTGTGCTTCCGGAAGCGGATAGGTGCCGTCGGACTCGATCGGGTTCTGAGTTGCCATCACCAGAAAGGGAGCCGGAACGATGTAGGTCTCTTCCCCGATGGTCACCTGTCGCTCCTGCATCACCTCGAGGAGCGCTGACTGCACTTTGGCCGGTGCTCGATTGATCTCGTCGGCGAGGAGGAAGTTGCAGAAAACCGGACCCAGCTCGGTGTCGAACCTTTCTGCTCCCGGTTTGTAGATCCGAGTACCGATCAGATCGGAGGGAACGAGATCGGGGGTGAATTGGATGCGGCGAAAGGTGCCACCCAGCACTCGGGCCACAGTCTTGATGGTCAGGGTCTTGGCAAGGCCGGGTACGCCTTCGATCAACAGGTGGCCGCCGGCCAGAAGCGAAACGAGGACTCGCTCGAGCATCGCATCCTGTCCGGCGATAACCCGCTTGATCTCATAGAGGGCGAGCTCCATCCGGTTTCTCCCCTCTGACTCTGCCGGACGGTTCTCCACTCCAGAGAGCATTCTGACCGGAAAAGAGGTCTACCTGTGCAGAAATCGATGGGAGTCGTTCAAAGGGGACCGAAAGAGCTAGCTACTTGGGGAAGAAGGTTGCTAGGGGGGTGGTCTTCCACTCGTGGTGTATTGCAATCCGAAGGGACTCGTCCACAGATAGTCGCCATCGCTCATGCGCTGATAGTTCCAGCCGGCGTCATGGCGAACTACGTGGTCGCCTTCGCAAATGGGAGCTCCATTTTCTGCGCTGGTCTCCTTCGCAATTGCCCAGGGTCTGGTGTGGTCGAAGTCGCATCGACGAGCAGGGACGCGGCAGCCGGGAAAAACGCAGCGAGGATCACGCCCCTCCACAGTCCGCCTGAGCTTTCGACTCGGCCTTCTCCGGGTTGTTCCCTCCGCAACCACGGTCCCGTTCTCCGGATCGGTCACCCGATAGCGCCACTCGGCGAGCTCTTGTGCCTCTGCCACCCGACGGCTGATGTCGGCAATGATGGGTCCGTACCCACCCAACTCACCCGGCGCCTCGGAAAGTCCCGCCAAGGTGGCCAGGTCAACCAGCAGATCGACGCTGCCTCGCCGGTTGCTCGTTGAATCGAGTGGGTGACCTGCTAAAAGGTCCAAGAAGACATCAGCTCGGATTTGATCGAGGCTCCGCATATCGCCTTCTCCACGCAGCGAAGTCGCAAGGTCGTTGATGAACGCCATCGCAGCTTCTACCCGGTCCGGGGAAAGATGCAGGCCGAAGACCGACGCGGTCCCCTCGGGCTCTGCTTCGACCGCCAAACGGCGCTCGGCCAGTGACTCCTCGTATCGAAGCTGGGCGGATTCGGGGTCGTCCTTGACGATGTAACGGCGCAG
>DATBKE010000115.1:0-27546 GCA_036556085.1 Acidimicrobiia bacterium
GCCCGGTAGGGGGCGGCCACTACTGTCAGCGTCGACCACAGCGGGAGGAGAAACCGTCTGTGTGTCGATCTATTACATCGACCGGCGACGCCGAAAAGTTGAGCGCATGAACCAGGCGGATGAGAGAGACGCGGTATCACGCCAGGCTTTGATCCATCACCTGCGGACCCATTCGCTTCGAACCGACGGGCCTTTCACCCTTCGCTCCGGCGCCGTTTCCTCCTGGTACCTGGACGCCCGCCACACCACCTACGACGGGCAGGGAGCCATCCTGGCCGGCACGGCCATCCTCAAGGTACTCGACAGCACTGTGCGAGCCATTGGGGGGATGACGATGGGGGCCGATCCCCTCGCCATTGCCACCGCCCTGCTCGCCGCCCAGACCGGTCGGGATTTGCGGGCGTTCTCAGTCAGGAAGGAAGCCAAAGATCACGGAACCGGTGGGCGACTGGTGGGTCCCATCAAGGCCGGTGATCCGGTGGCCATCTGCGACGACACCGTCACCACCGGCGGAGCCATCTTCGAAACCCTGGACGTGGTCGCCGAGGCAGGGTTCACTGCTCGACAAGTTGTGGTGCTGGTCGATCGCTCCGGAGGTTCGCTCGAACAAGCCTGCCGGGAACGTAACCTTTCCTACGCGGCCATTCTCCGGCCCGTAGATCTTGGAGTCGAATGACCGAGCAAGCCAGTCAAGTTGAGGTGCGACGATCCGGTCTGAAAATGTGGCTGCTGTCGCTTGCCGGCGTCCCCTTGTTGGTTCTGGGCGTCGATGTGCTTCGCAATCGCCGCATCATCTCTTTCTTTCAGAATCTGATCTGGCCCAACGGCAACCCTGAAGTCCTCGAGCCACGTGATTACATCTGGGCGGTGGCGCTCGTCATCGTCGGCCTCGTCATCGCGGTCTTCGGGGTAGCGGAGCTCATCAATCCCCGCCCGGTGCTGGCCGCATCAGCGGACGGCCTTCGCCTTCGAATCGGCAGTCCCTTCTCATCGCTTGCCTTCATACCCTGGAACGAAGTAGTCGATGTCGGTGCAGAGCAACTCGACGACGAGGGCGACCCGGTGTCGGTCTTCGTACTCACCGTCTCCAATCGCGAACGGTTGCCCGCTCACCCTTGGGGGGCACGATGGCTCGACGACAAGACGCTGGCGGTTCTCGCCTCAGATTGGGAGACACCTCCCGGCCGCGTGGCCGAGCGGGTGGCGGCGGCATCGCTGCAAGCGTCCCGCTACCGCCACCCGGTAACGACATGAGCGCGGATGGGCTCCTGGTGGGAGCTCATGTCGATCGCCGGGATCCGCTTTCCGAGGCGCAGTCCCGCGATGCCGACATCGTTCAAATATTCTTGAGCGATCCCCAAAGCTGGAAGAAGCCCGACCCCCATCCGGATGCGGAAGAGATTCGCCGACAGCCCCTGCCGCTCTACGTCCACGCCCCCTACTTGATCAACGTCGTGGCGGAGGCCCCTCGCATCCGGATTCCCTCGCGCCGGATTTTGAGTGAGACCTGCGAAGCCGCGGTTGAGGTCGGCGCCGCCGCAGTCGTCGTCCATGGAGGTCACATCTCCGGGGAGGGACCACTGTCCGAAGCATATTCCCGATGGCGAAAGGCCCTCTTGGAACTGGACACCGAGGTCCCCGTCCTCATCGAGAACACTGCTGGTGGAGACAACGCCGTTTGTCGGCGCGTGGAATCGATCGCTCGCCTGTGGGAGGTGATCGGCGACCTTGCTCCCGGTTTCGTTCTCGACACTTGCCACGCCTGGGCGGGAGGCGAGCCGGGCGAGGAACTGGTGGGCCGCGTGCTCGAAGCCACCGGCCGCATCGATCTCGTTCATTGCAACGACTCCCGCGATGCCTTCGATTCGCGCCGCGATCGTCACGCCAACCTCGGCCACGGGAAGATGCCAACAGAACTTCTGGCCGAAGTAGTTGCCCTGGCCGCCGCGCCCGTGATCGTGGAGACTCCGGGTGACGCGGTCGAGCATCGCGCGGATATGGACTTCGTTCGCCGGGCGGCCAATCGGGCGCCGGCGGCTTGAAACGCCTCGTCCCCCTCCTTCCGCTCCTGGCCTTGAGCGCCTGTTCAATGGCTCAGACCGGCCCCTGGCTCGACGAAAGCGGTCAGCGTCTGGAAGGGAGCCAGCTCATCCAATATCAGGGGTTCAAGGAGTGCGGTCACGAAGATGTCCAGTTCATCGTTTTCTTCGGTGACATGTATGCCCGTGATCCCGAAGGAGTTCTCGGCCCATTGACCAACCGAGCCGGCGAGTCGCTTTCGTTCGAAGTCACCACCGAAATCCCCGAGGGGGTGATGCCTCAAGGTTTCAGTTTTCGGGATCGCGAGATCTATTTCGATCCTGTCACCCGCGAGGACTACCTCTATGTCCATTTCGAGAACGGAAACCTCGAGCGCTGGCCTCGGGCCGAGTTCGCCTGCGATCGCCCAGGTGCCGCCTAACGAGACTCCGACCTAGTCTGGCTCGGGAGATATGCATTCGCAGACCTCGCGTACCCTCGACGAGCAACGTGTCGAATTCTCCCGAAGCCGTTTCTTGGCGATGCCCATCGCCGGCACCATCGCTTGGACGATCGTCGGCGTTGCTGGTGGGTTGGTCTCACTAGGCCTTGCCTCTTGGATTCTCTTCATAGCTACGGGTTCGATCTTCGGGCTCGGACTCATCGTCGCCAGATTCCTCGGCGAAGACCTTATTGGTAAGACCCGCGACCACAATGAGTTCGACCGGCTCTTTTTTGCGTCGGTGCAAATGGCGTGGCTGGTCTTCGCCATCGCCATCCCCTTCTTCATGATCGAGCCCACCTCGCTTCCACTCAGTGTTGGAATCCTCGCCGGGTTGATGTGGCTTCCGTTCTCCTGGATCATTCAGCATTGGGTGGGGATGTTCCACGCCTTTGCCCGCACCGCCCTGGTCACGATCGCCTGGTTCCTGTTCCCCGAGGACCGCTTCGTCGTGATTCCGGCGGTCATCGTTGTGATCTATCTGATCACCATTTACGTTCTCGCCACCCGTCCGCTGCCCGAGGGGGTCGGTAGGATGGTTGCTCCACGGGCGACCCCTGATGCGGCGACCGAGGGACTTTCCGATCCGATTTGACGCTTGAGTTCCCCCTACCCACAGAGGAGGGGAGAGAGGAGCGACCTGTGGCCAACGAAGAGACCACTCCCAACGCCGAGCGCGTCCAAAAGATCACGGCCCCGATGATTCGTGCGCGCAAGGGTGGGCCACCCATCACGATGGTCACGGCTTACGACTACCCGTCTGCTCGCATTGCCGACGAAGGTGGGATGGACATGATTCTGGTGGGTGATTCTGTGGCCAACGTCGTCCACGGCCATCCCACCACGATCTCCATCGACCTCGACACGATGGTGCTCCACACTGCCGCGGTTGCACGCGCCAAACCGCGCGCTCTCGTGATTGGCGATATGCCTTGGCTGACATATCACCTTTCCGAGGAGGCGACCATCAAGAACGCGGGTCGCTTGATACGCGATGGGGGGGCCGAGGCGGTCAAATTGGAAGGTGGGCGCAAGCGATTGCCGATGATCAAAGCGCTCGTCGAGACGGAGATCCCAGTGATGGGTCATATTGGCCTCACCCCGCAGTCGGTTCACGCCATGGGTGGCTATCGAGTGCAGGGAAAGATGGTCGAGGATGCCCGGGACCTGATCAAGGACAGTCAAGCCCTCGACCAAGCGGGAATCTTCGCTTTGGTACTAGAGGGGATACCGAGCGCTGTGGCCGACATCATCACCAAGGAGATCTCTGCCCCCACGATCGGCATCGGCGCCGGTCCGGGGACGGACGGGCAGGTGCTTGTGTTCCACGACGTCCTCGGCCTCTCCTACGGTCGCAGCCCCAAGTTCGTCCGTCGCTTCGCAGACCTCCATGCCGCGGCCGTGGCCGGAATCGACGCCTTCCGGCGAGCAGTGGAGAACGGAAGCTTCCCGAACGAGGAAGAGAGTTACCACCTCTCCGACGAAGTCGCCCAAGCCCTGCGCGATATATGACGACCCAGGGCTGTAACCGTCGTCCAGCAACGGTTCCAGCCCACAGAGTCGGCGCAAGTCTCGTCTTGGCGATGGTCGTGGCTGCCTGCGCTTCCGTCCCCCTGCATGATGGTACGACCGCAGCCACGACGGCTGCCTCATCAATAGCGACTACGCCGGAGCGTCCCACCTCGACGACGACTTTTGCTCGAGGTGATCTGACCAATTGGGAATCGACGGAAGTTCTCATTGGCGACCTCGCCCTCATCGTCGCCCTTGCCGACGAAGAGACCGAGCGGCAGCAGGGCCTAACCGGGGTCAGGGACTTTGGCGACTTCGATGGCATGCTGTTTTCCTGGGAGAAGGAGACAACAACCGGCTTTTGGATGAAAGACACCCCTATCGCCCTCGATCTCTTCTTCTTCGACGGCGACGGACTCCTCATCGATCAGACCTCGCTCGAACCCTGCCTCGTCGAGCCCTGTCCGGTTTTTGTTGCCGACGGGCTCTTTCGCTGGGCCCTCGAAGCTCCGGCCGGAAGCATCGAGCCGGCGGGTAAACTCTCGCTCTCAGAAGCGGGTTGACTGCTTCACACACCCTGCTCCGCCAACTCCCCAAAGGGCAGATCGGAGCCTTCCGCTAGCGGATGTCCACAGGAGGAAAATATGCGCACCTATGAGGTGATGACTATCCATCGCCCCGATTTGGGTGAGGATGATGTCGAGAGCCGGGTAGACGGCATCGCCACCTTCCTCACCGAGCGGGGGGCCACCGTCAGTGGCCGAGACCTATGGGGCAAGCGACGGTTTGCCTACGAAATCGACCACCTCCACGACGGCTACTACTCGGTCCTGACATTTCAAGCCGAGCCACCGGCAATCAACGATCTTCATCGGATGCTCACGCTCCAAGACGAAGTGATCCGGCACAAGATCATTCAGCCGGCCGGGGTCAAGCAATGAACGAGGGCCTTGATTTGTCCCTCCCGACCTCCATAGTCACGTTATCGATCCAAGGAGGAATTCCATGTCGCTGAACAACGTTGTGCTGGTGGGGAACCTGGTCGAGGACCCCGAGATGCGGTTCACGCCCTCGGGAGTGCCGATGGTCAAGATCCGCCTGGCCGTGAATCGTCGCTGGCGAGATCAAAATAACGAATGGCAGGAGGAGACCAGCTTCTTTGGGGGCACCATTTGGCGGGAGCACGCCGAGAACGTCTCCGAGTCGCTCCAGAAGGGCGCCCGGGTGATCGTCACGGGTCGTCTCGAGCAGCGCTCGTGGGAGACGGAGCAGGGCGAGAAGCGATCGGTGGTCGAGCTGCAGATCGAAGAGATCGGTCCCAGCCTGCGGTGGGCAACCGCCACCGTCAACAAGACCGCCAAATCCGGCGGGGAGTTCGCCCCTCAGGGGAGCTCGGTTCCCCCAGGACCCGTCGCCCGTGACGACTACGGCCCCGACGAGGCCCCGTTCTAGTTCGGACCTGAAAGGAAACACGTAATGGCTCGGGCCACCAACCTCGATCGCAAGCAAAAGAAGCGCCGGCCGGAAGGTCAGTTCCGGCGGATGAAGAAGAAGATCTGTTACTTCTGCCAGGAGAAAGTTGACTACGTCGATTGGAAGGACGTATCGCTCCTGCGCAAATATCTCTCAGATCGGGCCAAGATCCGTTCCCGGCGCGTAAATGGCAATTGCCCTCGCCACCAGCGAGAGGTGGCTGTCGCCATCAAGAACGCCCGGGAGATGGCCCTGCTCGGATACATGGGTCGCTGATGAAGCTGGTGCTCAACGCAGATGTCGGCACTCTGGGTGAGCGCGGCGATGTCGTCGAAGTGTCCGACGGTTATGCCCGCAACTACCTGCTTCCCAAAAAGCTCGCCAGCAAAGCCACTCCGGCGTCCATTGCCGCTGCTGAGCAGGCAGCAGCCACCCGGGGAGCGGCGGAACGGAAACTACGCCAAGATGCCGAGGATCTTGCTTCCCAGCTCGGTGGCACCAGAGTGGTGCTGGCCGCGCAGGCCGGTGACGAGGGCCGTCTCTATGGATCGGTGGGTGTCGCCGACGTCGTCGAAGGGATCCGCAAATTCACCGGCCTTCAGGTTGAACGGAAGCACGTCGAACTAGCTGAGCCGATCAAAGCAATCGGACTTCACGAGATCACCGTTCGCTTTCATCCCGAGGTTGCGGTACCGGTGACCATCGACGTGATTCCGGCCTGAATCGGTGGATATCTCCGTGGAAAGGTATGTGGATTTGCGAGAGCGGTAAATCTCGCTCTTGAAGTGACGATTTCTGTCACAGTCGCCTGCCAGATTGCGCAGCGATGACAACGTTGACAGATCGCCCGCGGGCTGCAACACGGGTTCCTCCTCATTCACGCGAGGCCGAGGTGTCGGTCCTCGGCGGGATTCTCCTTTCGTCCGAGGCGGCGCACGACGTCATGGACGTTCTCGTTCCCGAGGACTTCTACGTCCCCGCCCATCAATCGATTTTCGAGGCGATTCTCGCCCTCTACAACAGCAACGAGCCCCTTGACGCGGTGACCGTCTCTGAGGAGTTGCGGCGACGCGAGTACCTCGAGAAGATCGGCGGCATCGGCTATCTCACCGGCCTCATCGACATGGTGCCGGGGGTATCCAACATCGGCTATTACGCAGCAATTGTCGAAGAGCACGGATTGCGACGGTCATTGATCAAGGCCGGTTCGGTGGTTTCCGAGCTCGCGTTTCACACCGAAGACGAGATCGCGACTGTGCTCGATCGGGCCGAGCAGTACGTTTTCTCGGTAGCGGAGAAGCGTGCAGCCAAAGGCATGGTGTTCATCGGTCCGCTGTTCGGTGAGGTGTTGGGAAAGGTCTCCGAGCTAGACGGCTCCGATCCCGTCACTGGCCTGGCAACCGGATTCCGCGATCTCGACAAGATGGTGGGTGGGTTGCATCCGGCCAATTTCGTGGTCGTCGCCGCTCGTCCCAGCATGGGCAAGAGCACTCTGGCGCTCAACATGGCCAGCAATGTCGCGATGAAGGGTAAGACCGTGGCGATCTTCAGCTTGGAGATGTCCAAGGAGGAGATCGTGCAGCGCATGCTCTGCTCGGTCGGAGGCGTCGACTCCCGCCAACTGCGCACCGGCGCCCTCGACGATCGTGGATGGGAACGCGTTACCAACGCCGCCAACAAGATGTTCCGCGCACCGATTTTCGTCGACGACTCTTCCATCGTGAACGTCACCGACATCAGGGCGAAATGCCGCCGGGTCGAGAGATCGCACAATCTCGACTTAGTAGTCGTCGACTACCTGCAGCTGATGCAGGGAAACTCCCGCGAGAACCGCCAACAAGAAATCGCAGAGATCTCCCGGGGCTTGAAGAACCTGGCCATCGAACTCGGAGTTCCCATCATCGGGGTGTCACAGCTCAACCGTTCGTCCGAGCAGAGGGAGGAGAAGCGACCCCGCCTTTCCGATCTCCGGGAATCGGGGGCGCTCGAACAAGACGCCGACATCGTCATGTTCATCTATCGCGACGAGTACTACCGCAAGGACACCGATCAGAAGGGCGTGGCCGAGGTGCACGTGGCAAAACATCGGTCGGGGGAGACCGGGACCGTGAAGATGACGTTCCAGGCCAACTACACCCGATTTACCGACATCGGTCGCGACCTCGGCTGAATCCTCTCTCGTCCGGGTGGAGTCGCCAGGAGAGAGAAATGAAAAGCGGCCCGTCGGTGTGGCGGAGCCGCTTTTCGGTCCCTGGCTCCGTCCGATGGAGGATTGGAAGATTCTCTTGGAGGGGGAGAGTCTCGGTCTTCGCCAGGAGATTCAGTTGTCTTCTTGGTTATCGGCGGTGGCTCCAATAGATAGAGAATCAGAACTTCTCGACACCTAAGAACTAGTCCGCTTGCGTCTGATGATTACCGGAGGCCGGTTAAGTTCGGGCCCATGACCTGGCGCGAGCTTTCGGACGGAATCTTCGTCCGTCGATACGACCATCCCTTCGATCACAACGTCGGCTTGGTCCTTGGCGCTGAGAAGGCCCTGGTCATCGACTCCCGGACGAATCCCCGTGAAGCCGACGAGTTGCTAGCGGAATTGCGCTCGGTGACAAGACAGCCGATCGGGTGGCTCTTTAACACCCATCATCACTGGGATCACACCTTTGGCAACCAGCGCTTTACCGAGACTCGGATCTGGGGCCATCGACGATGTGCGGAGACCTTGATCGAGGCAGGCGAAGCCACCAAGAAGGAGATCAGCGAGGCATATCCCGACGAGGAGTCTTATCGAGAAGTGGTCATTACTCCACCCACCGAGCTATTCGAGGAGAGTGCCACCATCGATCTTGGCAACCGTACGGTCGAGCTTGTCTACTACGGACGTGGGCACACCGACAACGACGCCGTGCTCCATGTTGGGGAAGTCACCTTTGCGGGCGATCTGGTGGAGGAGGGAAGCCCGCCCTCATTTGGTGATTCATTTCCTATCGCCTGGGTGGAAACGGTGGGGCGTCTCGCTGAGTCCGCCAACGAAACGATCGTCCCCGGCCACGGCGCTCCTGTGGATTCCGAGCACTTGGTGGTGGCGCGATTCGACCTCGCCTGGGTCGGCCGGGCGGCTCGAGCAGGCAAGGAGGCGGGGCTCGCTGTACAGGAGATCGACCTGAGCGACTCTCCCTATCCCGAGGAGCCGGCGCGGGAGGCGTTGGCCCGCGCCTACTCCGAACTCGACTCGAAGTTCTCCCAATAGCGCGAAGGGGTCGGTCCTACCTGTTCGAGGTACTTCGATTGCAGCCCGGCGGTCCCATAAGGAGAGCGCGCTGCTGTCGAGAGCCGAAAAAAGCTGATCTGCCCGATCTTCATTCCTGAATAGAGGGTTATGGGGAGATTGGCCACATTTGACAACTCCAGCGTCAAGTAGCCCCGATAACCGGCATCGACGAAGCCGGCTGTGCTGTGAATCAACAGTCCGAGACGCCCGAGAGAGCTCTTGCCCTCGAGTCTCCCGACGAGGTCGTTGGGGAGTTGCACCCGCTCGATGGTGGTCCCGAGTACGAACTCGCCCGGATGGAGGATGAAGGGTTCGTCGCCTTGCGTGGCCACCAGTTCGGTGAGGTCTTCCATCGGCTGGCGAACATCGATGTATGGATACCGGCTGTTGTTGAACACTCGAAACTGATCGCCGACTCGCAGGTCGACCGAAGAGGGTTGGATGGCGTTCGGACCGAGCGGCTCGATTATCAGCCGACCCGAAGCGAGTTCTTTTTCCAGATCGATGTCGGAAAGAATCATTGAGCGGATGAGGGGAATCGAACCCCCACTTCAGGCTTGGGAAGCCCGTGTTCTGCCGTTGAACTACATCCGCGGGGGCCTGGAGGTTACCAATCCAATCTTCTAAGCCAGAAGCGAGCTCAGACCCCAAATCGTCATCAGCAGACCCACCACGAGGAGAAATCGGACCCGGCCGGGCCGGTAGGCGCCCGACACCCCGGGCGGGGTCTCGCCGGCTCGGTGTTTGCGCCACGCCAGTAGGTTCCCCACGATCAAGGCCAGACCCAACCCGGTGACCATCTCCGCCACCAGGCTGTCGAGTCCGAGGATGTCTCTCACCGCTTGCAATTGAACCGCACCGGCCTGGTAAAACCAACCCGTGCCCCGCCACTGCTACGTGCTCCGAGTCTTTACCCGCCAAGGCGAAGGAGGCAATTCCTTGGGGGTGGTGACGGACATCCTCGGGCTCGACGACGACAAGATGCAGCGCATCGCCACTGAGCTCGGATTTTCCGAGACCATCTTTCTCCGCTGGTTCGACGAGCCCCGTCCCCACGCCCGAATCTTCACCCCCAGCAGCGAGCTGCCCTTTGCGGGACACCCGCTGGTCGGGGCCGCCTGGCTGTTGCTGAATCTCGGGCCCCAGGATCCGGGAGCGATCGAGTGCCCGATCGGCACCGTTGCCATCTCGTCTGCCGGCGGCACCACCTGGATCAGAGCCGCCGGCGGTCAACCGGTCAGCAACGTGGAAACCGGGCTCGGTAGTTGGGTAAATGCAAAGGAAACAGTGGTGGTCGAAATGCCACTCCGCTATTTGCTGGTCGAAGTGGAAACTCCTGCCGAGGTGAGCGCCGCTTCAGTTCCCACTGACGCCGCCGGTTTCGACTCCCTCTACCTCTGGGCTCGGTCGGACTCCGACAGAGTGAGAGCTCGGTTCTTTATTCCCGACGCCGGGATTCCCGAGGATCCCGCCACCGGGAGCGCGGCGGTGGCACTCGCTTCCTACCTTCGCAGCCAGGGCAGAAACGAAGGCGAGCTCGTCATCGAGCAGGGCGCTGAGATGGGCCACCCCTCGATTATCCAGTTGCGCTGGGACCCCACCCACACCCATCTCGGAGGCGAGGTGCAAAAGGACGAGGTGCGGTTTCTCAGCATTTGATTAGTTCCTCGCCATACCCTCCGGAGGTGGCAGATGCCTCCGCTCCCGCCTCCTCGGCCAACCTCGGCCCGGGCTTCGACGTGTTAGCGCTGGCACTCGAGCTGCGGTGTCGTGTGCGTGCAGTTTCCGCGGACGATTGGACGATCGAGCATGTCGGCGAGGAGCGCCCGGACGGCTCAGGAGACGCGGTCCTGACGGCGGCGCAGCGTGCGGTCGGCACGGAGCGCCCATTGCGGCTAACCGTCGACAACCAGATACCCATCGGCAAGGGGCTGGGCTCGTCGGCCGCCGCCGCCACCGCTGGCGCCGTGGCCGCATGGCGGGCGCTTGGCTCTGAACCCAAAGATCGCCAGGTCTTCGATCTGGTGGCGGCGTTGGAGGACCATCCCGATAACGCCGCCGCCTCGGTCTACGGAGGTCTCGTGCTGTGCGCCCACGACGGATCAGTCCTCCGGCTGCCCTTGCACTCGTCGCTGGTGCCTCTGGTGGCGGTTCCGGACTCAACGCTTCCCACCAATGAAGCCCGGGCGGCATTGCCCGATCGTCTCGAACGAGCGACGGTGGTCCGAACCCTCAGCCGGCTGGCAGCTTTGGTGGGCGGATTGATGAGCGGGGATGAGCGTCTGTTGGCGGCTGCAGCCGGCGATGAGATGCACGAGACTCCGCGCAACTCGCTTCGACCTGAGGCAGGAGAGGCAGTGGCCGCAGCCCGTGCGGCAGGGGCGGCCCACGCCTCATGGTCCGGTTCGGGGCCGGCGGTGTTAGCGTTGGTCGATCCAGCAAACGTTGTGAGAGTGGCGCGGGCCCTCGAAACAGTCATCGCCGGTGGCAGGGTGCTGGAGTTGAAAGTGGCCGCTACTGGCTACGAGTAACAGCCCAGATGCCTGTTGTTTTGACGGGCTGCGCCTGGGGCGGCCAAGCTAGTTCGGTTCTAAATCACGTTTGAGGATCCATGGGTTCATTGATCAAGAAGAGACGCAAGAAGATGTCCAAACACAAGTATCGCAAGCGTCTTAAGGCCAATCGCCACAAGAAGAAGTAGCGAATCACGACGTTCTGTGGGCTGGTAGATAGGCAGAACCGCCCTCCGAACCCTGGGTTCGCGTCATGACGGTGTCGTACCGGCGAGAGGGGTCGGTGGCGATAATCACCATTGACCGGCCCGAGCGGCGGAACGCGATCGATTTGGCTGCAGCCGATTCGTTGCGGTCCTGTTGGGAGCAATTCGACTTCGATGAAGGCGCCCACGTCGGAATCCTCTACGGCGAGGGAGGCCACTTCTCCGCCGGGGGCGATCTCAAAGCCTTCGACCTTGTTGACCACCCCGACGGCTACCTCGGGTTCACCCGCACCACCGTCGGCAAGCCCACCATCGCCGCCATCGAGGGCTATTGCGTCGCCGGAGGTCTGGAGATGGGCCTGTGGTGCGACCTTCGGGTCGCCTCTGAGACGGCCGTATTCGGTTGCTTCGAGCGCCGGTTTGGAGTTCCCCTGATCGACGGGGGGACCCAACGGCTGCCGTTGATCATCGGACGAGGCCGGGCACTCGATCTAGTCCTTACCGGGCGCGAGGTCGATGCGCACGAAGCCCTGGCGATCGGACTTGTCAATCGGCTGGTTCCGAGCGGAAAGGCCCTCGGAGCAAGCATCGCCCTGGCCGAATCGATCGCAGCTCACCCTCAGATCACCCTTCGCAGCGATCGGGCAGCCCTCTTGCGGGGCGTCGAGCTGCAACTGGAGGTTGAGCGAGAGCTGGGACTGGAGGCTTTAGGACAACGGGGTGCAGAAGGGATCGAGTGGTTTAGGTCAGGCGATGGTCGGGGCGGGAGACCGGTCGATTAGTGGTCTTTGAGGAATC
Source organism: Acidimicrobiia bacterium (assembly GCA_036556085.1). GTDB lineage: Bacteria > Actinomycetota > Acidimicrobiia > Spongiisociales > ZC4RG35 > JACCTH01. The sequence goes on from DATBKE010000115.1 coordinate 12,289, forward strand.
GCTCGATCTCGTCGACTAAGTCGCCACCAGTGTCCCTCTCCTCCTCGATTTCGGCCTCGAGTTTGCGCACGTACTGGGTCAGCTCCTCGTTGCGAGCCAGGGCTGCGTCGACGGAAAGTCGGAACTCGATGCTGGCGGCGGCTAGATCGGAGGCGCCCACATCGATCCCCAGGACTTCGCCCGCCTTACGGACCAGGGCATATGTGGCCGGCGGGTAGTCGGCGCCGCCGAGGTAGTGAGGAACCGCAGCCCAGATCGACATGGTGTCAAATCCGGCCTCACCGAGTTGCTGGGTGAGGACGCCGACGATGCCGGTCGGACCTTCATAGTTGGTCGACGCGATCTCGTGGCCGACGAGTATCTCAGGGTTGGGGCTCGAGCCCACCAGGGGGGTGGGGCGGCTGTGAGGCACTTGTCCCAAGAAGGCTCCGAGCAATACGACGCGATCAACACCGATCGACCCCAGCACCTCGGCTACGGCTTCGCCGAAAGCTCGCCACCGCAGGTTGGGCTCTTCGCCGAGGAGGACCACGACGTCGCGGTCGGGAAGGTGTAGAGCGTGAAATTCGTTGCGCGGCCAGTGCACCATGCGCATTCCCGAGTCGACAAACTCCACCTGTGGCCGGGTGTCGGTGAAGTTGTAGAACTCGTCAGGATCGATCAGGGCGAACGCATCGCCTTCGATCGTGGCGATCAGATGAGCAGCCGCCGACGTCGAACAGTTGCCGGCGTCTCCCCAGCCGGAGAAGGCGATCACCGCCACCGGCGAGCGCAGCTCGGGATGGCGAAACCACTCGACGCTTGCCATGCGGACACCCTACCGGCCCCGCCGTTTTGCGTCAGGCGATTGTTGGCCGCGCCTGTCGGAGGCGCAGGCTGTTGACAACCACCGACACCGACGACAGCGCCATCGCCGCCGCCGCAATCATCGGATCGAGAAAGCCGAAGGCGGCCAACGGAATCGCCGCCACGTTGTATGCGAAAGCCCAGAAGAGGTTCTGGCGAATGACCGCAACGGTCTTTCTGGCCAAGGTCAGCGCCGTGGGAACCAAGGCGGGGTCACCGGACATCAGAACCACGTTGGCAGTCTCCACTGCTACATCCGTGCCGGTGCCGACGGCTATCCCGAGATCGGCTGTGATCAGCGCCGGGGCGTCGTTGATGCCGTCTCCGACGAAGGCGACTTGTTGGCCCCCGGCTTGCCAGCGTCTTATCTCATCAGCTTTGTCGCCCGGCAAAACCTCGGAGATGACGTCGTCGATCTCAAGTGCCTCAGCGATGGCGGCGGCGGTGCGGGAATTGTCACCGGTAAGCATGGCAACCCGCAGGCCCATCGCTTGCAGAGCTGCAACGGCAGCTCTCGAGGTCGGCCTCAATTCGTCGGCCACGGCCAGAACCGCCCGCGCTTCACCGCCGTATCCGGCGAGAAAGGCCGTCTTTCCCTCCGCCTCCAGCCGCCCCATTGTCTCGAGTTGGTCGTCGGAGATCGGGAGCCCCCGATCGGCCAGCAGCTTGGGCTTTCCGGCGACGATCTCGACTCCACCCCCGCGACCGACCACACCCAGGCCACCGAGGGACTCAACGCCGGTTGCCTCTCCGACCACAAATCCTCGCTGCTCGGCTCCCAGGGCGACGGCCTTGCCAATGGGGTGACCACTAGCCACCTCGACTGCCGCCACCAGCGGAAGCAGATAATCCGGGTCCTCATCGGTCACCACATCGGTGAGCGTCATCGCCCCGGTGGTCAAAGTGCCGGTCTTGTCGAAGACGAGTGTCTCGACTCGTTGGGCTCGTTCGAAGACCTCGGGATTCTTGAACAGCACGCCCAACTCGGCGGCGCGACCGCTCCCAACCATGATCGCCGTTGGAGTGGCCAGGCCGAGGGCACACGGGCAGGCGATGATCAGCACCGCAACCGCCGCCCGCACCGAGTCCGCGGCCGCATGACCGGTGGCCAGCCAGACGATGAGTGTGAGGAGGGCGATGGAAATGACAACGGGGACGAAGACAGAAGAGATCCGATCGGCCAACCGCTGCACTGGCGCCTTTCCTGACTGCGCCTCTTCAACAAGGGCGATGATTCGGTGCAACGCATCTTCTTCGCCGACTTTGGTGGCCTTGACCAGGACCAGCCGTTCCTGGTTGATGGTCGCACCCAGAACCTCTTCGCCCTCCCCTTTGGAGATGCCGGCGGATTCGCCCGTGAGCATCGACTCGTCGAACGACGAGTGCCCTTCGATGATGATGCCGTCGGTAGGTACCTTCTCTCCCGGTCGCACCACCATCACGTCTCCGGGCAGGAGATCCGCAATGGCCACTACTCGATCGCCCTGGCTGGAGCGGAGAGTGGCTTCTTGGGCGCCCAGCTCGAGCAGGGCCGTCATGGCCTGGCCGGCCCGGCCTTTGGCCCTTGCCTCGAGGGCCCGGCCAAGCGTGATGAGCGTGACGATGATCGCTGCCGTCTCAAAGAACACCTCGGCGTCGTTGAGAAGCGCCCATACCGACCAGAAGAAGGCCACCAGGGAACCGAGGGAGATGAGGGTGTCCATCCCCACTGATCGCGATCGCGCCTGCCTCCAGGCCACACGATGGAACTGGGCGCCGATAACAAGCACTACTGGGGCGGTGAGGACGAGCTGGAGCCACCGAAGTCCGTTGCTATCAATCCCTCCGAACATGGCGATGACCATCGCCGGAAAGGAGAGTACGGCCGCGAGCCAGAACCGGCGCCACTGGGCCTTCTCCTCGGCGCTGTGGCGCTCTCGAGATCGGGTGTGGTCGGCGGCGTCGGCTACCGAGAGGCCGTATCCGATTCTCGAAACTGCCTCGATCAGATCGCGGGGCCGTGGTGTCGACGTTCGCACCCTGGCCCGGGAGGCGGCCAAGTTGACGACGGCACTCTCCACTCCCGGCTGTCGGGTGAGGACCCGTTCGATGCGCGCCGCGCAAGAGGCACAAGTCATCCCTTCGACATCGAAGGTGAGGGTTTCAGACTGCTTGTTGGTTATCGGGCCACCTCGTAGCCGGCTTCGTCGAGGACGGCGACGATTTCGGGAAGGGTGACCGCGGTGTCGTCGAAGTCGATCGCCACGGTTCGCTGGTCGATGTTGACATCAACCATCGCAATGCCCTCGAGGCCACCAACCGCTCCCTCGATCGTGTTCTTGCAGTGATCGCAGGAGATTCCTGGGACATTCAACGTGGTGTTCATACGGCTTCCTTTCCAGGTCCGGTAACGGCCCGGGTGTACTTCAAGGTTTCCATGAGCTCATCGATCATTTCGGCCGATCGGCCAGCGCGGATGGCCTCGGTGACGCAGGTCTCGAGGTGGTTCTGGAGGACCACCCGGTTCACCTTTTCGAGCGATGCCTGGAGGGCGGAGACCTGTTTCATCACCTCCGGGCAATAGCGCTCATCCTCGATCATGCCTATGACGGCGTCGAGGTGGCCTCGCACGGTTCGCAGCCGGTTGAGAGCCGATGCCCGATGGGTTTCATTCATATGCCCTGCATCCTACCCCACCCGGGGTGGGTTCGGCAAACGACGCCATTATGTGGGCCGGGGGATCGGCGGGAGCCCGAACCCTGGGTTCGCAAGTCAGGGGAAAGGCGAGGCCCCGGCGGAGGGGACGCCGGGGCCTCTCTTTCTAGGATTCGCAGTGTCGGGGGAGGGGGAGAGAACCTGACCCAGCGCTCCTAGAAGTCTCAGGTCCCTTCGGGGAGGATCCGGCCCCGAACCCGGGGAAAACGCACGGGGGCATGGGCGTAGCAGTAGTCACGACGGTTGTACTGGCTGAGCCTGGTCTCGCACTCTTTGTGGGAGCAGACCCGATCCTGGGCGTAACGACGCGACGGACGGGTCATCCCCCGTATCGCTGATCCTTTTAATGTATCTGACATAGGTTGGGCCTCCTTCCTGGCGGCCTTAACGGATACAACAGATCTATCTGACCAATTCTTCCGCTATGCCAGGTTCCCAACACGCCCCTCTCCCAAACAAAGTGGCCCCTTGTTGGCAGAGGCGCCCACCGGTCCTGGCCCGGGTCTCCACCAGTCTTACTGCACCTGGTTAAACGCCCCTTAAAGGGCTAAATCCCTTCGGGGGTTCTACTCCTTATACGCCTAGATCGAGGCTTCGGTTCCCATTCCCAGTTTGCGGAGGAAGGCTTCGTTGTTGGGTTCGCGGCCAAGAAAGGCCCGCAGATGCTCCATTCCGTCCCGGCTCCCACCCCGCTCCAAGACCTCCCGGCGGTAATCGGCCCCAACCTTGGGATTGGTGACCCCCTCTTTTTCGAACCGGCTCCACATGTCGTCGCCGTACACCTCCGACCAGAGATAGCCGTAGTAACCGGCGTCATATCCCCCCAATAAGTGGCCAAATGAGGCGGGATAGAAGGTGTCGGGGTGGACGGGAAAGAGGCTCACCTCGGTCGAACGGACGTGGATGTCGTCGAGATCCTTTTGCGGGGTCTCGTCGTGCATCCACATGTCGAGCAGACCGAATTGGGCCTGGCGCAGGGTTAGCAAGGCGATGTTGAGATTTTTGGCGGCGGCCAGTTGAGATACCAGCTCCGGCGCAATCGGCTGGCCGGTTTGGTAGTGGCGGGCAAAGCGGGCCAGGACTTCGGGCTGCCAGGTCCAGTTTTCCATGATCTGGCTGGGCGCCTCCACGAAGTCGCCTTCTGTGGAGGTGCCGGAGAACTTGGTGAGCTCGGCCCTGGTCAGGGTTTGGTGGAGGATGTGGCCGAACTCGTGGAAGAAGGTCTCTACCTCCTGGTGCTGCAGTAGGGAGGGCCGTTCGGCTCCGGGCTTGGTGAAGTTGGCGACGATCGCTGCCAGAGGCTTCTGGTAGCTCCCATCGTCGAGGCGACGCCCGGGGATCAGGGGGAAGGCGGCGGCATGGCTGAACTTGCCTTCGCGAGGAAAGAGATCCATGAAGAAATGCGCTAGTTCATCGCCACTGGTGGCGTCGTCGATGGCATAGGCGAGGACATCCGGATGCCATGCGGGTCGATCGATCTTCCGATATCGAAGCCCGAAGACCTCGCCAGTCAATTCGAGCATTCCGTCGAGTACTTGCTGAAGCGGAAAATGGGCCGCGACCTCGGTGGGGTCGACGCCGTAGTCGCGCCTGCGGAGCTGGGTGTCGTAGTAGCGGAAGTCGTAGCCCTGGAGATCGCCGTCAAAGCCATCGGCCCGCAGCATCTCGGTCAGTTTTCCGAGTTCGGTTTGGCCAATTTCAGAAAGACCAGGGAGCAGAGCCGCGTAGAACGAGCGGACCGCCTCCGGATTCTTGGCCATTTTCTCCTCGAGCTGATGGTGCGCCCACGATGGCTGCGAGAAGATCTCGGCGATCCGCTGGCGGGCGGCGATCGCTTCCTCGAGCAGCGGTCGATTGGGCTCCACCGCTCGACTGTTGAACTTGCGTGAGAGCTGTTCGCGCAGATCGCGGCGGGGCGAGTTCTCCATAAATGGGACCACGTCTGGGTATGCCATGGACACCTTCAGTGTCCCCTCGGTTTCTCCCGTTTCCAGGCCTTCGATGTAGGACTCCGGCATCCCTTCGAGGTCGTCTCGGGTGACCGCCAGGTGGTCCTGATGCTCATCGATGTTGCGTTGAAAGAGCACCCCGAGTTCCACGAGTCGCTCGGTGAGCTTCTTGACCTCGCCCCGGGCGTCGTCGTCGAGTTCATGTCCTGCCTTGCGAAGGTCTCGGAGGAGAAATTCGAGGGTCCGGCCACGCTCACCCTTCAGCCCGGCGGCCTCCTCTGATTCGGAAAAGGACTTGATGGCCCGGTAGAAATCGGGGCGAAAAACCAGTTCCACCGCCCATTTTTGGATTCGTTCCTCGGCGGCGTTGCCGGCGTCCCGCACTTCGGGGTCGGTGTGGACATAGCCCATGAACGCGGTTCGGCCATAAGTTCGAACCAGCAGGTCCTCGACCTCGTCCAACGGGGCAAGAATGCTGTCGTAAGTGGCTGGGGTCTTTGGATCGACGACCCCGGCCACGAGTCCATCGGCTTCTGAGAGGGCGGCCTCGAGATCCTCCGTGATCCCCGAGGCGGTCACCCGGGTGTAGTCGAACATCGGCCGAAGATATCAGACACTCAGATTTCAGATTTCAGATGAAGGTGGGTGGGGGTATCAGGTCCAGCGGTTCGCCGTGGCGGTAAGAGGCCAGCACTCTGGTGCCGGCGACGTCGGAAGTCTGTAACGGGTCTCGATCGATGACGATCACGTTTGCCCGAGCGCCCACCTCAAGAGACGGTCCGTAGAGCTCGTAGGCTGACCGGGCGCTGAGACCACCGACGCGGGCCGAGGCCATCCCTTCCCAGGGATTCGGGGTTTCCACCGGGCAGTCCGAGCCCCCTCGAAGGGAAATCCCCCCATCCTCCATCGCGTCGAGCGCGTAGGTGTGTTCGACGCGGCGTCCGAGCCTCTTCTCGAGCCAGGTCACCTCCGAGGTGATGAAGCTCGGTTGCACTGAGGCGGTAATGCCGAGGTCAGCCATGCGCCGGCGGGCGGTGGGTGTGAGTACGGATGCATGCTCAATTCGGAGTGCCGCCTCGTTTGCGCCCGCATCTATGAGGTCCCGAAAGAGGTCGAGGACAGCGTCGTTGGCGCGGTCACCGATGGCGTGGATCGCAACCGCACCGCCGAGGTCGAGAGCGGCTCTTGCCATCTCGTCGGCATGAGGACGTCGCAACCGCATGATGCCTGAGTTGTCGGGGTCATCGCTGAAGCCCTCATGAAGGGCTGCCGTGCGACCACCGAGGGCTCCGTCGGCAAACTCCTTCCATCCCCCGAAGCTCACGTTGCCGCCCGAATTCTTCAGGAGGGCGGCGGCTGAGCCCAGACTCGAAGGATCGGGTGCAGTCACCAGCACTTCGAAATCAAGCGGCACCCTGGGCGTCTGGTGGGTCAATGTCGTCAATTCCTCTGGCGCTTCGCAAAAAAGCGGGTCGGCCGCCGAAACGATGGCGGTGATGGTTCCTAGCCCCAGGCTGGCCAGACCCACCAGCGATTGCTCGACGATTTCGGGGGCCAAGGGCAGCTGCTTCGCGGCGACCTCACGCAGGACGGGTCCGATCTCTTCTTCACGCAGAATCCCGTCAGGATGATCGCTGAGGCCGGCCAGGGCCAGAGCCGCACTATTGGCGACGGCAATATGGACGCAATAACGATGGAGCAAGGTCGGCGTCGCCCCCACCATCTCGTCCAGCTCCCACCGGTTGGGGAGGCGTAGCTCGGAAAGGGCTTCGTCGTCGAGGCGGGTGGCCGTCAGGGACTCCCCTGGTTGCAAGCGCGCCACCGCCATCTGCAGCCGCTTTCGAAGGTCGTCAAAGTTGGTGACGTCTTTGAGGGTGAGCCGCGAGACGGCGGCGGCGTACCCCAAGGGGTGGAAATGGTGATCGTGACGAGGGGCGGCGAGGAAACCATCGTGCTCGCTCACGTCGTCGGTGCCATCGAACTCGGCGCGACGACCGATGGCGAGGATTCGGTCAGCGTCGAGCAGTACCGAGTCGACGTCGGGGAGGCCAACGACGCCCGAGGAGACGAGAAGGCGTCTCATTCGATGTGTCCTGGAATGGCGAGGCCGACTGCCGCCACCAAATCAGCGTGGATGCCACCGTTGCTGGCCACGATGCCGCCGTCGTCGAGGCGGTAAGCCTTGCCGAGATGATTGGTGACCGTCCCTCCGGCTTCGGTGATCATCAATACCCCGGCGCCGGTATCCCAGGGACTGATCCCGAACTCCCAATATCCGTCGTAGCGACCGCACGCTACCCAGGCCAGATCGAGGGCCGCACTGCCAAGCCGCCTGATTCCCTGCACCCGGGTGAGCACCTGCCCCAGGTTCTTGGCGTAGGCCACCCCGTGGAGGTTGCGGTCATAGGGAAAGCCGGTGGCGATCATGGCCTGCTTGAGGACTGCTTCCGGGGAGACCTTGATGGAACCCGTCTCCATCGTGGCTCCCTTGCCGTGCTGGGCGATGAACTCTTCGTGACGGGTGACGTCCTCGATCACCCCGAGCGATGGTTCCCCGTCAATCCAAAGCGCAACCGACACCGAGACATGGGGGATGCCGTGAATGAAGTTGACGGTCCCGTCCAATGGGTCGACGATCCACACCCGACCCTGCTGCCACCCGGTCCCGCCGCTCTCCTCGGCCAGGATGGCGTCTTGGGGCCGGAGCCTCCGCAACAAGCCGATGATCGCTTCCTCCGCCCGATTGTCGACATCGGTGACGGGGTTGGCATCTCCTTTGAATCGCGTGCCGACGGCCGATCCCAAAGACGCAAACACGATGGCGGCTCCGGTGCGGGCGGCGTCGACGGCAACATCGAGATCGGACAGTTTCACAGGATCAATCTTCGCATTCGTACACTCTCGCTTGTGCGGTCGGCTCTGCTTTCTCTGGCCGCGGCCGGGCTGTTGGTCCTCGCATTTCCCCCCTATTCGCTGGCGTTTCTGGTCCCGGTGGCCCTGGCTTCGTTTCTTCTCGCTTTGCGCCGCACCCGGCATCCCGTGGTCTGCGGGGTGGTCTTCGGTTGGGGGTTCTTCGCCGGGTTGATTTACTGGGTGGGAGAGCTCGGCTTTATCGCCGTCGCTCCCCTGATATTCGTTTTCGGGCTCTATCCGGGGCTTTACGGATGGCTTGTGGCCCGGGTCCCCGACGGATCTCCGTTCTTCGCCGCAGCAGTGGGCGGCTGGGCGTTGCTCGAGCTCATCCGAGTTCGATTCCCGGTCGGCGGCTTTGAGTGGGGTCTAACCGGCTACCCGATGGGCGAATATCGGTGGACCCGGGAGGCGGCCGCGTTGGTCGGCACGACCGGTTGGGGGGTGGTCCTTATGGCGGTGGCCTCGGGTCTGGTCCTGTCATGGGAGCAGCGCCGGATCACCAAGCCGCTCGTGGTTGGCGGCACCGCGGCGCTGATACTGGCCCTGCTCGGTGCCTTGCTCCCGGGGCGGACGAGCGGCGACACGGTCCGGGCCGCGATCGTCCAGGGTTCCACTCCCTGCCCACTCGAGCACTGTTTCGGCGAGCGGCGGGCGACGTATGAAATGCACCTCGCCCAAACTCGCTCGATTCCCGCCAATTCGGTCGATCTGGTTGTTTGGCCCGAGGGGTCGACCGGTTCCTTCGATGCCGACCCGGTTTTGGTGCCCGAGGTGGCCGCCGAGATCGGGTCAGAGGCCGCTCGCATCGGGGCGTCGGTTCTGGTGGGTGGCGATCGACCCATCAGTGAGACCGAATGGATCAATGCCATTGTCGTCTTCGATGAAAACGGGGAGGTTGTCGGTGAGTATCGCAAGCGGCACCCGGTCCCCTTTGGGGAGTACATCCCCGCCCGAGCCTTGTTCGATTGGATTCCGGCCCTCTCGCAGGTGCCGAGAGACATGATCAGAGGTGATAGCAGCGGGGTATTTGAGCTCACCCCCGGACCCATAGGCACCGTGATTTCCTTCGAAGGTGCGTTTGCTCGCTACGCCCGCGATGCTGCCCGAGCCGGGGCTGAGCTCTTGGTCGTGGCCAGCAACGAAGGCAGTTACGAGTTCACGCCAGTGTCCGATCAGTTCATTGGCATGACCAGGATGCGGTCTGCCGAGCTCGGGTTGGATGTCGTCCACGCCGCCGTCACCGGCAAGTCCACATTCATCACCGATGGCGGAGTGGTGGGCGAGGCCGCCGGGTTTCTGGAGGAAACCGTGATCTATGCCGACCTCGACCTGGCGACCGGCCGGGGGACCTTGTACACACGTTGGGGGGAGTGGGTGCAGATCGGCACCCTGGTCACCACCGGTCTCTACCTCGCCGGGAAGCGTCCCTTCTCCAAGCGGGAATTCGTCTCCTAACGTTGACCGATGCCTAAGTTCGCCTGGCTGGCCTCCCACGAGTCCTATCAACCCGAGGTCTTGATCGACCAGGTGGTGGCTGCCGACCGCGCCGGTTTCGATTGCATCACGGCTTCCGACCACTTCCACCCCTGGGTCGACGATCAATCAGCCGCCGGCTTTGTCTGGACCTGGTTGGGAGCGGCGGCGATGCGGGCCGAGAGGATGACCTTCATCACCTCCGTCACTTGTCCGCTCTTTCACTACCACCCGGCCCTGGTGGCCCAAGCCGCGGCCACCGTCTCCCGACTCGCCAAAGGCGGGTTCGTGCTCGGCGTCGGAACCGGGGAAAGCATCAACGAAGGGCCCTTCGGATACGAGTTCCCCGGCTACGGGGAGCGAATTCGGAGGATGAAGGAGGCGCTCGAGATCATCCAACGCTTGCTGCGGGGCGAGAAGCTCGATTACGAGGGCGATTACTACCAGGTCCGCAAGGCCAAGCTTTACAGCCCGCCGGTTGGCGGCGTCCCGGTGTGGATGGCGGCGGGTGGCGAACAGTCCGCGGCCTTCGCCGGCAGGAATTGTGTGGGGCTCATCACCTCGGTCAAGGATCCGGCCGAGACCGTGGCCAAAATCATCAAACCCTTCCTGGCGGAGCGGACCGGCCCCAGCTCAGTGATGGCGACCCGCTGGTTGGTCCTCGCCTCCTCCGATGACGAGGCCTGGGAGGCACTGGGATCGATGAGAGGCCTGCGCGCCCCCGGTCGATCGGAGGCGATCGATCCAATGGTCTTGCGCAAAGCCGCCGACGAGATGGATCCCGAAGAGATCCTCTCCAAGTACTCCATCGTCTCCGGTCCCGAAGAGATCATCGAGGCCTATCGACCCCTGGTGACCGAGATCGATGCCGACATCATCTCGATTCAGGTGGCGTCAACCGATCCCCACCGGGCAATCGACATGATCGGGCGCGAGGTGCTGCCCGAGCTGAGGCGCTCCTCTTGAAATGATCGCCCGAAAACCTGAAGGCCCCGGCCAATCAACAGTCTTACGGAGGGTTTGGCCGTTCTTGCTGGCTGCCCTGATCTTCTGTGCCACTGTCGGATTCCGGGAGACTCTCGCCAACCCCGACCTCGTCGACATCCCGATCTTTACCACTCTCCTCACCGAACAGGGACTCAGTCGGGCGACTTTGATCTGGACCCTTCAGATTTTTCCCTTGGTCCTCGCGGTTCTGGCCGCGCTGTGGATCTATTTCGGCACCCGCCAGAGCAATTTTCCCCTTTGGTTTGGCTTGGGATTGGTCAGTCTCTATGTCTTCCAGGGGGGAGTGGGCCACGGGCTGGTCGAGACATGGGGGTGGGTCGGTTCCTACGTCGACAATCTGCTGCTCGACTCCGCTCTTTTAGCTTTCTTACTCTTTCCCAACGGGCGTTTCCAACCTCGCTGGAGTGCCTGGGCATTTTTGGTCCTGATCCTGCCTCGCCTATTCGATCCCACGGCGATTCAGGATGCCCGCAGAATGCTCGCTGGAGACGCAGCCATTTCTGGGAGCCAGCTGGTGGGGGTGATCGCCACCATTTCGCTATTCGCCTTCTTGGCGGCGATGCAAACGATTCGCTATCACCGGCACTCCACCGCAATCGAAAAGCTCCAGACCAGGTGGGTCCTCCTGGGGGGCTTCTTCTGGTCGACCCCCGCCATTGTCGCAATCGCCCTAGCGATACTCGGCCCCCGCGGTCGCCTGGTGGGTTTCCTTCTCGCCGTCACCGCGTTTGGGTCCTATGTGATACCGATCGCTTGTGCAGTAGCCATCACCAAGTACCGGTTGTACGAACTGGGGCGGGTGGTTTCGCGGACTCTTACGTACTCCGCGGTCGCCGGCTTCGTCGCCCTGCTCTATGTGGCCGGAGTCGCCCTGGTGCGTCTCGTGTTCCCGCTCTCCGGTTCTTTGGCAGTGGCCACGTCCACCCTCGCTGCGGTGGCCGCGATCGCTCCCGTCCACAGGCGAATCCGCAGTGCCGTCGATCGGCGATTCAATAGGGCTCGCTATGACGCCCAGGTTGAATCAGCAGCTTTCAGCGTCCGGCTGCAGTCGGCGCTCAACCTCGACGACCTCGTGTCCGACATTGGAAGGGTTCTGCAGAAGACTGTTCAGCCGGCGAGTACCGCTATTTGGACGAATCCGATTCGTCCCACCGTCTCAGAAACGCCTCTCCGCGGGGAGAAAGTCGATACCCGATCCGCAGGCTGAGCGTCAAACCGAGGTTCTTGAGCTTGCGGACATCGGTCTTGAACGGCTGAGTATCTCTACCGAACCATTCCGCCAGGTCGGGCGCTCGCCTTCCTGGATTGGCGGCGATGGTGTGGAGAACTTCCCGCGTCCAAGGACCGTGCGAGGAAGCGCGGTCGAGGCGGTCGAGCCGGCGGGAGATTTGAGAGATCTCGTCAGGGGTCAGTTGGTCGTCCTCAGCCAGCAAAGTTCGTGGGTCTGCCTCGTTGACGATGTGAAAGCGCACTCGATATAGAGGAAGACCTTCGCGCTCGGGAAGATCGGCGAGGAGCGAGGCGGCATCGGCATGTCCCGCTGCCCGGGCCTCCGTGTCGTCGATATCGGACGCTTCAATGATCCCCACCTCGTCGACTTCGATGATTCCCGCTGCCGTCCGGTAGCGCCGCCCGGCGATGACCTGTTGCGTCTTCCAGCGACGGAAAGCCATCGTCACCTCGCCTTCGGCGACGGGCTGCCAGTACCGCTTCAGGAAACGCATCTAACGATCCTTCCCCGTGAGAAGGCACGGAGGCAAATTCGGTGCAGGAAGACCCTCGGTGGGCTAATTCGTTGCAGGGCGACCGAGAGGTGGTCTTGGTGCACCGGATTTGTTGAGAAGGGGTAGTGGCGCACCAAATTTTGGATCGAATCGGGGGTGCGAGACGGTCCTCCCTGCAGGTTCAGTCGCCGTAAAGCAAGTCGGCCATCAGATAGGCAGACTTGATCCCGAGATCGGCGTAGCAGTTGTTCATCAGCACCGAGACGGTTTCGGCTTGGTCGGATAGCTCCCGCACTCGCGGCACCCACTCGGCCAGTTCCTTCCTCGAGTAGTCGTATCGGAAGCGCTCGGCGGCGGTGATTCCTTTCCTCTCCCAGTTGTCGGCGTTGCGGCCGTGGAAGCGGATCTCGGCGATGGGAGCCGTGGCCGCAGTGACCGGAGGAACCGAGCTCCTGAACCCCTGGGGCTCATCGACGCACACATAAGCAAGTTGGTGACGCTCCAAGAAGTCCAACGTGTCCTGGCGGTTCTCCTCGTCGAGCCAGCGTCCATTCCGAAACTCGACCGCAATTTGAAAGTCGACGAGGTGCTCGGCGGCCCACTTCAAATAGCCAAAGCTCCCCCGGGTGGGATACACAAAGGGCGGCATCTGGAAAAGCACTACTCCGAGCTTGCCCGCCGAATGCAGCGGCATCAGCGCCTCTCGAAAGCGCGCCACCGCATCGGCCTGGAGAGCTCTGGGCAGGTCGCGCATATAGATATTGCGCTTTTCGGACAGCTCCGAAGGCAGTTCTTCCCGAAACTCCTTCCACAAGGCTGAAGGCGGCGTGGGATGTTGGGTCAACAGGCGGAAGGCTTTGATGTCGAAGGTGAAATCGGGTGGGGTCCTCTCCACCCACAAGCCCGCGGTTTTCTCCGATGGAGGGGAGTAGTACGTCGAGTCGACCTCGACGATCGGGAATTCGTCGGCGTAGAAGGAGAGCCGCTCTTCGGCGGTCATCTTCTCCCGCGGATAGAACGCATCGGTTTTGGTCAGCGTCGGATCGGTCCACGAGCAGGTCCCAATGCGGATGTTGTCGGAGCCCAGCGCCTCGACTGCTTTCTTCATGATGCCTCCAAGGAACGAGCCAGACGGGAGGAAAGGCCGGCGAGATAGTCTCTCAGCTCCGCAGGCTCGTGAACCACGAAGTCGGCCCCAAGCCATGTGATCTGGAACGCAAGCCACTCGAGCTGATCCCCCTCGAGGCGCAGCAAGGAACGGCCCTCATCGATGCTCTCGACATTCACGTCGCGGAGCTGTCTCACCACTTCCTCCGCCGGAGCGGCGATGGTGGCCAACACCTGATAACGCGTCGGGATTGAACGGAGAGATTCGGTGACGTAGCTGGCGGCATCTCCCCCGGGGATGGCTCGAGGCTTGAAGTCGAATTTGGTCACCCGGGGCGCCTTGATCCGATCGAGGCGAAAGGTTCGCCAGTCGTCGCGCTCGCGATCGAAGGCGACGAGATACCAGCGCTGACTTAAGGAGACGAGCTGATGCGGCTCGACGTGGCGTTCGCTGTCCTCACCCTGGCGACTCGTGTACTCGAAACGCACCCGCTCGTGATCCCGGCAGGCCTGGGCGATGGTGGTCAAGACTTCGGCATCGACTTTGACCCAGGCGCGGATCATGGGCACCACGGCCGACTGCAGCATGTTGATGCGGCGCCGGATTCGGGGAGGAAGCACGTTCTCTAACTTGGATAGCGCCCGTAGGGATGTCTCTTCGATGCCGCTAATGGTCCCGCCGGAGGCAGTCAAGAGCCCCATGGCGATGGCAACGGCCTCGTCGTCGTCGAGGAGAAGAGGGGGGATGTCGCTTCCCGCCCCCAATTGGTATCCGCCAAAAGGCCCGGGGGTGGCGGCCACCGGATATCCGAGGTCGCGGAGTCGATCAATATCGCGCCGGAGAGTACGCTCGGAGACCCCAAGGCGATCAAGAAGCTCGTGGCCCGACCAGGTGCGGCGGGTTTGCAGGAGGGAAAGCAATCGCAGCATCCGGGCCGTGGTGTCCGCCATGGGGTAAGAATTCTAGAAAATCCGGTCAGTTTCTGGCATGAATCGTCTATAGATTGACCTGAGATTCGGATTTGACAGGCTGACAGCTATCAGACATCATAGCGATGTCATAGCGCAGTCATAGAACGGCAAGGTAAGGAGAGAACATGAACGAAGTGATTCGCGCCGAGGGGTTGGTCAAGCACTACAAGGCGGTCAAGGCCCTCGATGGTCTGGATCTCACCGTCCCCGAAGGGAGGGTCCTGGGCTTGCTCGGCCCCAACGGCGCTGGAAAGACCACCGCGGTTCGAATCCTCACCACCCTGCTCGAGGCCGACGCCGGCCGGGCGGAGGTGGCGGGGGTCGACGTGGCGGCCGATCCCGACCAGGTTCGGGCGTTGATCGGACTCTCGGGGCAGTACGCGGCGGTGGACGAGTACTTGACCGGGTTTGAGAATCTCGATCTCTTTGGGAGGCTCTACCGACTCGGCCGCGCCAAGGCGCGCTCGCGAGCGCGGGAGCTTTTGGAGCGGTTCGATCTCACCGAGGCCGCCGACCGTCCGGTCAAGACCTACTCGGGAGGAATGCGCCGCCGCCTGGACCTGGCCGGGGCG
>DATBKE010000116.1:0-66235 GCA_036556085.1 Acidimicrobiia bacterium
GTCAGCGCCGAGGGCACGATCTTCCAACCCATCTCCGTGTACCCCTCGGGAGGATTGGGCCCAGGGTCAACCCCAGTGCGCTCGGTCTCCTCCCTGCCTGCCGATACCTCGATGGCGGTGTAGTAGTTCACGCCGAGAAAATCGAGCGGCGTCGCGATCAAGTCGAGGTCGCCAGAATGCACGAGGCTGTCATCCCATCGACCGCGTTCGCGATAGGTATGGACCATGTCCTCGGGATAGCCACGCCCTGCGACCGGATCGAAGTACCAACGGTTGCGAAAGCCGTCGAAGTGCTGCCACGCCGCCTCGTCGGCAGGAGATTGGGTCGCAGGTATCGAAGGGCGGCAGTCGATCGCAATCCCCACGTTGGCGCCGTGGGACAACGCCCGGATGACAGGGACCGCGTGGCCGTGGGCAAGGAGAAGATGGTGGCCCGCCGCCAGGCCCTCAGTCCAGTCGGAGCGGCCGGGAGCGAAGACGCCCTCTATATAGCCGAGCGTGGCGGCCACCCAGGGCTCATTGATCGTGATCCAGTTCTTGACTCGATCTCCCAGGGCCGAAGCAACCACCTCGGCGTAGCGACGAAAGGCGTCCACCGTTGATCGCTCCGGCCAGCCCCCTTGGTCCTCAAGAGCCTGGGGCAGATCCCAGTGGAATAGGGTCACCCAGGGTTGGACTCCCACTTCGAGCAACCCATCGATCAGGCGCCGGTAGAAGTCGAGACCCTTTTTATTGACCTCTCCGAGCCCGTCGGGAATCACCCGTGTCCAGGCCACCGACATTCGATAGGCGCTCAACCCCAAGTCCGCCATCAGACGAATGTCTTGTTCCCAGCGGTGATAGTGGTCACAGGCGACGTCTCCGGCGTTGGCCAACCTGCCTTGATCCGAGAAGGTGTCCCAGATCGACTGGCCCTTCCCATCGGTGCGTCCTCCCTCGATTTGATACGCGGAGGTCGCCGCTCCCCAGGTGAATCCAGAAGGTAACTTCACCGAACTTATCGAGCGGTCAGCACCCAGCAGGCGTGGGCCGGGAAGGAGACGGTGACCGTGTCACCCACGCTCGGCAACTCGAGCAGACGCTCGTTGAAGAGGTCGGCGGTGATCGACTCTCCGGCGCCGTTGGAATGGGCACGATCGAGGCGGACTCTGACGATGGCCCCGAGAAAATTGACCGACTCGACGACGCCCGATACCTGATTCTCTTCTCCCGCCCCGAGGTCGAGCTCTTCGGGCCGGACCATGACATTCACCGCGGCTCCCGCCTGTTCCTCGATCGGGGTAGTGGTGCGGATGGCGACGTCGCCGCATTGAACCGTCCCGGCGGCGGGATCGAGCACCTTGCCAGGGAGCTGGTTGAGCTTGCCCACGAAGGAAGCCACGAACTGAGTCTCGGGATAGTTATAGATCTGGAAAGGGGGTCCCACCTGCTCCATTGCTCCCCGGCTCATGACGACCACCCGATCGGACAAAGCCATCGCTTCCTCCTGATCGTGGGTGACGTAAATGGTCGTGATGTTGAGCTGGCGCTGAATGCGGCGGATCTCGTTGCGGAGCTCGTCACGAATCTTGGCGTCGAGGGCGGAGAGCGGCTCGTCGAGCAACAGCACCTGCGGGCTGATGGCCAACGCCCGGGCGAGGGCTACGCGCTGCTGCTGGCCGCCTGAGAGCTCGTGGGGATAGTTGTCTCCCTTGTCCGGCATATGGATCAGCTCTAGGAGTTCAGATACCCGGGACTTGATCTCGGTACGGGGGGCCTTCCTGAGCTTGAGTCCGAAACCGACGTTCTGACCAACGGTCATGTTCGGGAAGAGCGCGTACTGCTGAAATACCATTCCCACATCGCGTTCGTTGGGTCGGGCATTGGTGATGTCGCGACCGTTGAGGCTGATGCGCCCGCTCGAGGGCTTCTCGAAGCCGGCAATCATGCGCAGGGTCGTGGTCTTGCCGCACCCCGAGGGCCCGAGGAAGGAGACGAACTCTCCCGCCTCGACATCGAGATTGAAATCCTCCACCGCGGCATTGGCGCCGAACTGCTTGCGCACATGTTGGAGTGTTAGAAAAGCCATCAGACCGCTTTCTTGGGCTTGGACGAGGGTTGGCGCCGAGCCAGATAAGAGATGATCCCCATGGCCGCCCAGGTCATCGCGAAGCTCAACACGGTAAGGGCAGCCGGTTCGGCCACGAAGTTACGGACCAGATTGGACATGTAGGGCCCGAATGTGTGCTGGCCCATGTACAACGCGATGGTCAGCTCGCCAATAACGATGGCAAAGGTGAGCAGCGCCCCGGATAGGAGCGCCACCCGGAGGTTGGGAAAGATCACCCGGCGAATGATCGTCGGCCACTTCGCCCCCAGACTCTGGGCCGCTTCCGTCAAGGTGCGGACGTTGATGGCCCGAAGCCCATTGTCGACCGAGCGATACATGTACGGGAACGAGAGGGCGGCGTAAGCGCAGATCAACATCACCCGCGTCGATCCATATGTCGAAAGAATCGCCAGCGGAGGTCGGCTGTACATCCGGATCAGACCGAAGACGAGCACAACTGCCGGAATCACGAAAGGGAGGAGGGTGATGAACTCGATCACCGAACGGAGCTTCGGCACCCGCAGAGTGACCCAATAAGCGGTGGGAACGATGACGAGCAGGGAGACGAAGATTGTGAGGACCGCGTTGATGGCCGATTCCCCGAACGTTCGCAAGAACTCCGGGTCGGAGACGACGCGGCGGAACGCCTCAAAACTGAAGGTGCCACCGATGGCCCGGAATGCCCGTTCTCCCGTGGCGATCAGGGGAGTAAGGAAGTAGGCGATGCCGGCAAGGAGGATCAGCCAGGCCATGACCTTGCTGCCGGTGCCGGCCTTGGCCGGGGTCACAACCGCAGCCGGAGTTTCGACCGCGGTGGGGGCGGCGGTAACCGTCATCCCAGCCACCTTTCCGCCCGCCGTTGCAAGATTGTGTAGATGCCGATAGAGACCCCCATGATCACCACCATCCCCATGGCCACTGCGTATCCGAGCCCCTGGTTCTGAAGCACATCACCAGAGATCTGGGCTCCGATCAAGATCGTGGCCAGGCGCAAAGTGCCGCCGGTCAAGGCGTATGCCGTGGCGTGAGCGCCAAAGGCGTTGCCGAAGAGCAGGATGATGGTGCCGAGGATCGAAGGCAACAGCACCGGCAATGCGACGTGCCGCCAGTACTGCCAGGAAGTGGCTCCCAGGTTCTCCGAGGCCTCCTTCCATTCTTTCTTGAGACCTTCGAGGGCCGGGGTGATGGTGAGCACCATCAGTGGGAACTGAAAGAACATGTACACCACCGACAGGCCCCAGAAGTTGTAGAGGGAAAATCCGGATTGGTAGAGCTCGACACCGAAGAAGCCGAAGAGGGCGGTGATCAGGCCGATCCGCCCGAGGGTGAAGATGAAGGCGGCTGCTAGGGGGACACCGGCAAAGTTGGAGGCCACCCCCGAAAAGGTGGTGAGAAGCGACCGAAAGGGCCGCGGCAACCCGCCGTAGATCACCGCCCAGGCCATGAGGAAACCAAAGACGCCGCCGATGATGGCGGTAACCAGGCTGATGCGGACCGAGAGCCCATAGGCCTCGAGGACTTGGGGATCGGTCAGCTGTTGATAGTTGAGAAGGGTCCATCCACCCTCGTTGGCCTGGAAGCTGCGGACCAACAGGATCGCGGCCGGGCCAAGCAGGAAGGCGGTCGAGAACACAAGGAAGGGAACGATCCCGACCCAGTTCCAGCTGCGAGGTGGGGGGCGGTTGCCCCCCACCTCACTGATTGAGGTCACTCAGCCTCCGACGTTGACGCCAACGACCGAGTCCCACTGGGTAGTGATCGCCTCGCTAGCCGCCTCGATCTGCTCAAGCGTCGGGAAGACTGCTCCCTCGACGTCTGGCAGTCGATCGAGCTTCTCCTGAGGCACCGCGTTGTTCGCCACGAGATCTTCGTACCGAATCGGATGGCAGTAGCCGTCGAGCCACAGGTTCTGTCCCTCATCGGAGTAGAGGAACTCCATCCAGAGCTTGGCGGCGTTGGGTTGCGGCGCGTAGGCACTGATGCCTTGCACGTAGACCCCGGCATAACGTCCGCTGGCCGGTACCACCACCTCGATATTGGCGATGTCGGCGTTCGCATCGCGGTTAGCGAGGGCGTTGTAGGTCCAGCGAATAGTGATCGGGGTTTCACCCGACGCCACCGTTCCCGATTCGGCGATCACAGGCACCAGGTTGCCTGCCTCCGCCAGTTGGGCGAAGAACTCGAGACCGGGCGCGACATCATCGAGCGAACCGCCGTTGGCCAGACCGGCAGCTGTAACAGCCGCAATGGCCTGCGCCGAGACCCGGGGATCACCGGCCAGGGCGATGGCCCCGTTGTACTCGGGATTCAAAAGGTCAGCCCAGTCCTGGGGGACGTTTTCCACCACATCCGCGTTGACCTCGAAGGCGAGCACGCCGTAGTAGTCCCCGTACCAGAAGCCCTCTGGATCCTTGGCATCTTCAGGGATTGAATCCCAGGTCGACACCATGTACGGCTGGAGGAGACCCTCTTCCTTGGCCGGCTCGGCAAACCCGAGACCGATATCGACCACATCGGGAGCTTGCGGGCCGGTGCTGCCCTGGTTGGCGCGGATGGCTTCGAGCTCGTCGGCCGATCCTGCATCCGGGGCCAGTCCGTTGTAGGTGAGCCCGTACTTCTCGGTGAACGTGTCGATCACGCCCCCGTAATTGCACCAGTCCCGGGGAAGGGCAATGGTGGTGAGGGTTCCCTCCGCCTGGGCGGCGGCGATCAGGTCTTCCATGCCGCCAGCGCCGGCGGCGGTGGTCTCGGTTCCTCCTCCGGCCGTCGTCGCCGGCGCTTCGCCGGCGGTGGTGGCGGTTGCTGGAGCGGTGGTGGTTGCTGCTGTTCCTCCGCAGGCTGTAACCAACAGCCCGAATACGAGGAGGAGAATCAATTTCCGTTTCAGGTGTGCCTCCTTCGACACTGTGAAACGCCAAGTTAACGAGCCGCCGACAGGAGTGCCGTCTAGGTTTCTCGGCATGTTCACCTCGTGGCGGCCCCACCCCTGGCATGGGCTGCCGGTGGGACCTGAGCCGCCTCTGTTGGTCAACGCCTACATCGAGATCACGCCCTTTGACGTGATCAAATACGAGGTCGACAAGCCCAGCGGCTATCTCAAGGTCGACCGCCCCCAGCAGACCTCGTCCTCGCCTCCCACCCTCTACGGCTTCATTCCTCAGACGTTCTGTGCCGAAGCCGTGGCTGCCCTCTGCCCGGGTGCCAGCGGGGGAGATGGCGACCCCCTCGATATCTGCGTGATCTCCGAGCGCCCGATCGACCGGGCCGACATCCTCCTAACAGCAAGGGCCGTAGGCGGGCTCCAGATAGTCGACGAGGGCGAGGCCGACGACAAGGTGGTGGCGGTTCTCAGCAGGGATCCGGTCTGGGGAGACGTTGTCGAGCTGGCCCAGCTCCCACTTGCTTTGGTCGACCGGCTCGCCCACTATTTCGAGACCTACAAGCAGATATCGGGACAGCCCGACGTGATCACAATTCAGGAGCGTTATGGAGCAGAGCACGCCGGGCGCCTGATCGAGGCGGCCCAGCGGGATTATCAGACCCATTACCCGAAAGGAAGCTGATGTCGATCCTGATCAAAAACGGAACTGTCATCACCGCCGCCGGCCAGCAGGAGGCCGACGTCCTGGTGGCAGGCGAGAAGGTCGAAAGCCTGTCTGCCCGCGGAACCAGCACCAAGGCCGACGAGGTCATCGACGCCACGGGCAAGTACGTGGTTCCGGGTGGCATCGACGTGCACACTCACATGGAGCTGCCGTTCGGCGGCACGTTCGCATCGGATGACTTCGAGACGGGGACCAGGGCTGCCGCCTGGGGAGGGACCACCACCATCATCGACTTCGCCGTCCAAACCAAAGGCCAAAACTTGATGGACGGCTTTGAGGCCTGGCGGTCCAAGGCCGAGGGCAATTGCGCCATCGACTATGGCTTCCATCTCATCGTCGGCGATGTCACCGACCAGTCGCTCAAGGAGATGGACATCGCCATGGGCGAAGGAGTGACTTCGTTCAAGATGTTCATGGCCTATCCGGGTGTCTTCTACTCGACCGACGGCGAGATCTTCCGAGCGATGCAGAAGGCGGCCGAAAACGGGGCGACGATCATGATGCACGCCGAAAACGGGATCGCCATCGACGTTCTTATCGCCCAGGCGCTGGAGCGGGGCGAGACCGACCCCATTTACCACGGCATCGTCCGTCGCTCGATTCTCGAAGGCGAGGCCACCCATCGGGCGATCAAGCTGGCCGAGTTGGCCGGATGCCCGCTGTACGTAGTGCACATGTCGGCGCTCGAGGCCTTGGCCGAGGTGACCAACGCCCGGGACGAGGGACTAAACGTCTTCGCCGAGACCTGTCCCCAATATCTGTTCCTTGACCTCGACGATCTGGGAAACGGCTTCGAAGGCGCCAAGTTTGTCTGCTCGCCACCGCTGCGCGATCGAGCCGAGGGCCATCAGGAGGCACTGTGGTCTGGCCTTGCCACCAACGACCTGCAGATCGTGTCCACCGATCATTGCCCGTTCTGCTTCGAAGATCACCCCGAGCTCGGACGGCAGAAGCGGTTGGGCGAGGGCGACTTCTCCAAGATCCCCAATGGACTTCCCGGGGTTGAGCACCGCGTGGAGTTGATCTACCACGGCGCCGTGGCCGAGGAGCGATTGTCGTTGGAGCGCTGGGTAGAGGTCTGCGCCACCACTCCCGCTCGGATGTTCGGCCTCTATCCCCGCAAGGGCACGATCGCCGTTGGGTCAGACGCCGACATCGTCATCTTCGACCCCGAGAAGCGCCACCAGCTCTCGGCGACGACGCACCACATGCGCACCGACTACTCGTGCTACGAAGGGATGGAGGTCTCGGGTGGGGTCGATACGGTGCTGTCGCGGGGTCGGGTGATCATTTCCGACGACCAATACCGCGGCAAGAAGGGCGACGGCCAGTACCTGGTTCGCGACCTCAACCAGTACCTCGTTTGATGCGCAGGCTGCTTGCTATCGCGGCTCTTGCGGTCATGTCCCTCGCCTGCGGCCAACAATCAGTCTTCAGCCTCCCGGTCGGCACCTGCTTCGACGACCAGGCCGATGGCGAGATCTCGTCGGTGCCGGAAGTGAATTGCGCCGAGCCTCACGACAACGAGGTCTTCGCATTGATCGAATACACCGAGACCGATACCTACCCGGGCACAGATCAGATGTCTGCGATCTCAGACGAGCTTTGCAGAGCGCAATTCGACGGATATGTCGGGATTGATTACGAGAGTTCGGCCCTGGAGGTTTTCCCCATCTTTCCCACCGAAGAAAGCTGGAACGAGGACGACGATCGCGAGATCATCTGTGCGCTCTACAACGACGACTTCTCGAAGATCACAGGTTCGATGGAGGGTGCTGCTCGCTAGTGCCTCGAGCAGTGGTGCTGGGGGGAACCGGGAGCATTGGCCAGGCGGTTGCTCAGAGGCTGACTCCGGCCGGCTGGTCGGTTGAGCTGACCGGGCGAACTGCGGGTCGCCTCCCCGAGGAACTTCTCAGGGCGGGTGTCGAATTCCGACAGGCCGATCGCTCCGACACCCAAATGCTTTCAGAGACGATGAGCGGTGGGGCCGACCTTCTGGTCGACTGTGCCTGCTACACGGCCGTCGATGCCCGGTCCCTCATCCCCTTCCTCGCCGATGTCGAGTCGACGGTGATGATCTCGAGCAAAGCGGTCTATGTCGACGAGTGGGGGCGACACGTCAATTCGGATTCCCCACCGCACTTTCCTCTCCCGATCCGCGAATCGCAGCCGACGGTGGCACCGGCCGATCGGGACTATCGAACCGCGGCGGGTTACGCGCCAAACAAGGTCGCAGCCGAGCAGGTCTTGCTGAACAGTGGAGCGCCGGTGACGATCCTGAGGCCATCCAAGATTCATGGGGCAGGGGCGCTACGACCCCGCGAGTGGGTGTTCGTAAAACGGGTTCTCGATCATCGGCCGGCGGTGTTCCTGGCCCGACGGGGCGAAGGTATCGATCACACCAGCGCCGCGGCCAACATCGCCGCCCTCGTCGAACGAGTTGCGGCGGTACCCGGTCGGCGAATCCTGAACAGCGCTGATCCCGACGCTCCCTCTGCTCTTGAAATCGCCCGCGTCGTGGCAGAACACCTCAATCATGAGTGGCAAGAGGTCCTGCTCGACCAACGCAACGACGGCCTCGGTTCGCACCCTTGGGAAGCTGCTTTCCCGATCGTCCTCGATACCGGCGCCGCGCTCGAACTTGGATACCAGCCCGCCGGCAGCTACGCCGATACCGCCACCGCAGAGATCGACTGGCTCGTTAATGAGCCCTCGCGTAGGCCGGCCGTTGATGATCTCTTCTTCGCTCCCTTTCTCGACTACGAGGCCGAGGATCGGTACTTGGGCGGCTAGACGTCGCCGCTGACTATGAAGCTGGCCAGGATCCGGTCGAGCGCCTCGAAGTCGCGGTCGGCGTTGGCTTGCACCTGAACGCGTACCAAGTAGTTGGCCTCGACCGGGTGGGCCGCCACCACCACGTAGGTAGCCGCTTCGTCGCCGCAATTGACGAACGTGTCATATGAACCCGTATAAAGCGGGTCTTCGTACACCTCGCGTCCGGCGAACTCGCAGACTTCGGTGAAGTTGGACTGGATCTCGTCGAGCAACGCCTCCTCGCTGGTACTCGTTGCCCAATCGGAGGAGGCTGAGAAGATCATCCCGGGAGTCGACCACGAATCGAAAAAGGTTGTGAGGCTGCTGGCCGCCCGCACGTCGACGATGAAGTTTCCGGCTTCATCTTCGTAGGGGGCGCCGTCGACGTCGCTCCACTCGAGCGGAACCTCCACTGAGATCGCACCCGTTTCGTCGGTGATCACGGAATACTCGGCATAGATGCTGGTGTCTTCTTCGACCGTGGCCTCCTCTTCGAGCTCCTCGGCGAAGGAGTAGAGCTCGGTGAGGGGCTCGCCGTTGAGCTGGCCAGACAAGAACTGGGCGGTGTCATAGCGCAGCACATCGATGTCGATCACTCCTTGCTCGCCCTGGGTGCGGATGACGTCGCAGAACTCCTCAAGCGTCCCCTCCAGCCCCAGGGACACTCCGGCCATCTGGGTGACGATGTCGCCGCCCGTCAGACCCGCCTGGTCGGCGGCTGACCCGGGCTGAACCGTCTCCACCCATACCCCGGTGGTGCCGTCATCGGCGGTGACCGCATAGCCGTTGATCCCGACCGAGTCGACATCGCGGCCGGTGGCAAGCTCATCGACCACGCTGCGCGCTTCCTCGACGCTGATGGCATAGTTCTGATCGGTGTCGTCGCGGCCGGCGTAGTTGACGCCGACCACTTTCATATCATCTGTGACCAGCGGGCCCCCGGAATTGCCGCCGCGGATGCGGGCATCGTGCTCCAAGATGGCGTCGATTGACGCCCACTCGGTCTCCCCTGGAGCGTCGGCCTTGGAGATGATCCCCTGAGTCAATGCGAACTCAGGCTCACCCAACGGGTAGCCGGCCGCCTGCACCTCGAGGCCGGCGAAGATGTCGCCGTCGTACCACTCGAGGTAGTTGTAACCCTCGCCGTCCAGATCGATGACGGCGAGATCGTTGCATTCGGAGACTCCCAGGATCTGAGCATTGACCGTTTCCGCCGATCCGCCGATGTGCACGTCGAGCAGCCCGGCGCCACTGACGACGTGGCTGTTGGAGACCGCGATGCCGGAAGGATCAATGATGAACCCAGAACCGCTCCCGCCTCCCTCGAAACTTCCGAAATCGGGGGTAACGAAGGTGCCGGTGGAGACAATCTGAATCGTCGCCAGGGGTAGGTCTTCGACCGTGGTGATGAGGCCTTCGGGCACCGTCGTAGTGCTGGCAATCGGCGAGGTCGTCGGGGTAGGTAGGGTCGTCGATGTTGTGGCGCCGCTTTGGCACGCGACCAGTGCGATGGCCAGCAACGTCAACTTCAGATTGTGCTTCACTGTTCTCCCATGATCAGTCACTGGATCGACGGACGGCAATGGTCCGAGAAACCCGAACGTACCGGAAAGGTATACGACCCGGCCACCGGAGAAGTGCAAAACGAGGTGGCATTGGCCGAAGTCCCGGAGGTCGATGCCGCCGTGGCCGCTGCTTCGGAGGCGTATCCGGCCTGGCGCGATACCCCGATCACGCGGCGCCAGAACGTCATGTTTGCTTTTCGCGAGCTAGTGGTGCAGAACCGGCACGAGATCGCCAAGCTCATCACTTCTGAGCACGGGAAGACCGAATCCGATGCCTTGGGCGAGGTGCAGCGGGGACTCGAGGTGGTGGAGTTCGCCTGCAACATCACTCATCTGATGAAGGGCGAGTTCTCCGAGCAGGTCTCGACCGGGGTCGACACTTTCACCATGCGCCAGCCGCTCGGCGTCGTCGCCGGGATCACGCCTTTCAACTTTCCGGCGATGGTCCCGATGTGGATGTACCCCCTGGCCATCGCCGCTGGCAACTCATTCGTCCTCAAACCTTCGGAGAAGGATCCTTCGCCTTCGTTGCTTTGCGCCGACCTATTGAAGGAGGCAGGACTTCCCCCCGGGGTCTTCAACGTCGTGAACGGGGACAAGGTGGCGGTCGATCGCATTCTCGAGCATCCCGATATCGCGGCAGTTTCTTTCGTCGGATCAACGCCGATCGCCCGCTACATCTACGAAAACGGAACGAAAGCCGGAAAGCGGGTCCAGGCGCTCGGCGGGGCCAAGAACCACATGGTCGTGCTCCCGGATGCCGACATGGAGCTGGCGGCCGACGCGGCGGTATCGGCTGGCTATGGATCGGCCGGGGAGCGGTGCATGGCGATCTCGGTAGTGGTCACGGTGGGTGATGCCGCCGACCGGCTCCTGCCACACATCACCGCCCGCATCGCCAAGCTCCGCACCGGGCCCGGCCACGACCCCGATTCGGAGATGGGACCACTCGTCACCCCCGAACACCGGGACAAAGTGGTCGGATACATCGGTCAAGGCGAGGCAGAGGGTGCCGACCTGGTGGTGGACGGACGCGGCTATTCACCGGAGGGGTACGAGGGCGGGTTCTACGTCGCTCCCACCCTTTTCGATCGGGTTCAGCCAGGGATGAAGATCTACGAGGACGAGATCTTCGGGCCGGTTTTGGGGATGGTGCGCGTCGAGCATTACCAGCAAGCGATCGATCTCATCAACGCCAATCCGTATGCGAACGGAACTGCCGTCTTCACGAACGACGGCGGGGCAGCCCGCAAGTTCGGAAACGAGATCCAGGTGGGGATGGTGGGAGTCAACATCCCGATCCCGGTACCCCTGGCCTTTTACTCGTTCGGCGGCTGGAAATCGTCGTTCTTCGGATCAAGCCCGATCTATGGGCCCGAGGGCATCCGTTTCTACACCCGCCAGAAAGTGGTCATCTCCCGCTGGCCCGACCCCATCTACCGCGGGGTCGACCTGGGCTTCCCCCAACACGGCCGCTAACCCGGGGCAATTTGAAACCTAAGGCTTCAACATGCGGATTCCGCATGTTTTAGCCGACGGTTTGGGCAGACGACTCTCTAGAAACGCGGCTCCCCCTCACGCATGATCCGGGGATGCTTCAAGCAGCCGAGCAACGCGCTTATCAGTTGGCGGGCCGACAAGCGGGCTATATCACCAGACGACAAGCAATCGCATGCGGGATGTCCGCCGACGCGATCATGCGTCGCGTCAAGGGCGGTCATTGGACTCGCGCAAAAGCGGGGCTCTATCTCATCCCGGGCTTCGACCTGACTTGGCGCGGCCAGCTGCTGGCGGCGACCGCTGCTCTCGGAGCTGTGGTATCGCACGAGTCAGCGGCCGAACTTCACCAACTCCCGGGAATCAAGCGCGGGGTAAAGGCTGTGACAGTTCGAACCCGAACGACGAATCGGTTTCCCAACGTCATTGTCCACCAGTCCACTGACCTCACTTCGGGCTACGTAGTCGAAGTTGAAGGGTTGCCCGTTACCGATGTCGTCCGAACTACTACAGACCTGGCTATAACCCTCGGACCTCGAACTATCGGCCGCCTCATCGATCACGTTGTCGTCAACAAGCTCGCCCCACTCGACGCATTCATGACCATCGTCGGGGATCTTTCCCGGAGAGGGAAACCGGGGATGAAAACGATGCATCAAGTGTTGGAACTCAGAGCCGGCGAGGCGTTCCTCGGCGACAGCGAACTAGAGCTCTTCGTCCTGCGCTGCTTGATCCGCTGGGGCTTTCCAGAGCCGGCCCCCCAGTATTCGTTGCCCTGGAGAACTCCTCGCCGCGGACGGGTCGACTTTGCCTTTCCAGAACTCCGCCTGATCATCGAGGTTGACGGACGCAAATGGCACACCACCATGGAAGCCTTTGAGGAGGATCGGTTGCGAGACAACCTCGCTCAACTTGCCGGCTGGAGAGTGATCCGGATCACATACCGGATGCTGATCGATCGACCGGAAGACGTGAAGCGGATGATCGGGCAGGCGCTCGCTGCCTGACTCTCCATTCTTAATGCAGAAACATGCGGATACCGCAGCACTAAGCCTTAGGTTTGCGCTTGGAGGGTGGGGATGATGGAACGGCCGTACGCCTCCAGGGTGGCGTCCATCTGGTCGTGCATGAGGTAGATGGCGAACTGGTCCACCCCCAGCGACTGCAGCTCCTGGAGCCGGGCGAGATGGCTCTCCACCCCACCCAGGAGGCAGAAGCGGTCGATGATCTCGTCGGGGACGAAATCGGTGGAGGGGTTGCCGGCTTTGCCGTGATGGTCGTAGTCGTAACCTTCGCGGGCCTTGATGTAGTCGGTCAACGCCGTCGGAACCGAGGTCGATTTCTCCCCGTAGCGCTTCACCAAATCGGCGACGTGGTTTCCCACCATGCCCCCGAACCATCTCACCTGATCGCGTTGATGCTCGAGGTCATCTCCCACATAGGCGGGGGCGGCGACGCAGATCGTCAAGGAGTCGGGGTCACGGCCCGCCTCGGATGCCGCCGCCCGGACGGCGCCAATCGTCCATTCGGCGATTTGGGGATCGGCCAGCTGGAGGATGAAACCGTCGTAGTGGGTTCCCGTCGATGCCAGGGCCTTGGGACCGTAGGCTGCCATCCACACCGGCAGATCGAAGCCCGAGGAGACCCAGGGGATCGACAATTCCCTGCCGTTGTATTCGACTGGGCGGCCGGCGACGAGATCCTTGATTACCTGCGTAGCCGTGGCCGTCGTTTCGAGAGTGGTGGGAGTTCGTCCGATGTAGCGAAGGGCGGAGTCGCCCCGACCCATTCCGCACACGAGCCTGGGCCCGTACATGTCTTGCAATGTGGCAAATAGCGATGCGAGCACCGTCCAGTCACGGGTGCCAGGGTTGGTCACCATGGGGCCCACCTTGAGGCGGGTGGTCTGGGCCAGAATCTGGCTGTAAATCACGAACGGCTCTTGCCAGAGGACGTGGGAATCGAAGGTCCACGCATAATCGAAGCCAAGCCGCTCGGCTTCAACCGCTCGGGAAATAACCTCCCGGGCGGGCGGGTTGGTCTGAAGAACGACCCCGAAGTCCATAATTTTCACGATAGGCAGGAGGGTTGGTGTCACATTCAATTCAGGTCGTCTTCGCCTGCGAGGATCCGAATCGGCTCGCCGAGTTTTGGGCGGGAGCCTTGGGTTATGTCATCCAGCCGCCACCGGAAGGCTTCGCTTCCTGGGACGACTTCGCCGACTCCGTTGGCATACCCAGGGAGAAGCGCAATGACCTCTCGGCTGTGATCGACCCCGATGGCAATGGTCCCCGCTTCTTCTTCGAGCGCTATGACGGCGGTCAACCCAACCAGCGGGTGCACATCGACGTAAATTCGGTGGGAGACGGGGGCGACCTGGCCGATGACCAGCGTCGGGTCCGGCTGGCCGAGGAGCGGGAGCGACTGGAAAGGCTGGGTGCCGTTTACAAGCGAGAGGCGACAGGCCTGGCTGGCGAGATCTGGATCGAGATGTTCGATCCTGAAGGCAACTGGTTCTGCGTGCAATGAGCTCCGTCCTCGAACTCATCCCCCTTTCGATGCCGTGGATCGGGCTCGACCCGTTCATCTTCACCGTGCACCACGTCGATCATTACCCGGCTGGCAACCAGGCCCAGGGGCCCCAACCCGGGCTGGCGGGACGCCAAATCGGGGCCGACTTCTCGTACCGGGACGGTTGGAGCATGTACCACGGGCGTCAGGTGCCCGGTTTTCCTCAGCACCCACACCGCGGCTTTGAGACCGTCACCGTCGTTCGGCGCGGGTTCATCGATCATTCCGACTCCCTCGGTGCCACGGCCCGCTTCGGCCATGGCGACACCCAGTGGCTGACAGCCGGTGGAGGGATCCAGCACTCAGAAATGTTCCCGCTCATCGATTCCGAGGGAGCGAATGAACTCGAGCTGTTCCAGATCTGGCTCAACCTCCCGCCGGCCCAAAAGATGGTCCCGCCCTATTTCCGTATGCTCTGGTCGGAGGAAATCCCGACGGTTGTCTCCGAAGACGGCCAGACCAGCGTCGACATCATCGCCGGCCGATTCGAGCATCACCGAGCTCCCGCTCCCCCGCCCGATTCCTGGGCGGCACGAGATTCTTCCGAACTGGCGATCTGGCTGATCCGTCTTGGCGCCGGGGCCAGGTGGGATCTCCCCGCTACCCACGCCGGGGTCAACCGCATGCTCCATTTCTTCGATGGAACCGAGGTGGCTATCGATCGGCATCGAATCGCTCCTAATACCGGAGCGCGCCTCCGACCTGACCTGGCTACCAGTCTCACCAACCACGGCAGCCCGGCCGAGTTCCTGCTGTTGCAAGGTCAACCCATCGGTGCCCCGGTTTTCCAGATGGGTCCATTCGTGATGAACAGTCCGGAGGAAATCTCCCAAGCCGTGCTCGACTACCGACTAACCCAGTTCGGAGGCTGGCCCTGGCCTTCCACCGAGCCGGTCCATGACCGCCGAGCAGGAAGGTTCGCGATCCACGCCGACGGTCGGCTCGAAGAGCGTGAGCGCGTGCCGCTCAAAACAGCCTAGGGCTATACCTCGTATTCGAGCTCTTCGCCCATCAGGGCGATAACGAGTAGTTGCTGGACACTGGCCAAATATTCGAGGGCCCCACGGTCATCTTCTTCGAGTCGTTCCATGTCCCCCTCTTCCTCGACCCCCAACCGGGCCGCCAGGGCCAAGCGCGATTCGTTCAACACTCTCATGAATGCCTCGGCCTCAGCCACCGAGGCCACAGTGCCGGCGGCGGCAGCTTCGAGAATCAGCTCGAAAGCTGAGCGATCGGCGGTCCGTGATTCCCTGAACTCGTCGACCATCAGTCGCCACCATTCGTTCGAGGCATCGGCGTCCTCTCGATAGACGGGCGATTGCAGGCGAGCGGCTGCAGGATCGTTGGCCGGGTCCCCGAGACTGTTCAAGAATTCCGGCAGCTGAGATAGAAGATCGAGGTCCTCAGGAGTGAGCGTGACCAGGATGCCGTCCTCGACCGGAAGGAAGGGGATCACTTTTCGATAGTGGCCCAGAGACCGTGCTGATGGAGGCGATAAGCGTCCATCTCGGCCTGCTCCCGCGGGCCTTGTGACACGGTGGCCTTGCCCTCGTTGTGCACTGCCAGCATCAAGCGCGTAGCCTCCTCGATCGAATGCCCGAACAGCCGACGGAGGACCCAGACCACGTAGTCCATCAGGTTGACCGGATCGTTCCAGACCACCACCTGCCAGGGGAGGTCCGTATCGGTGACCGTATCGGGCACCGGTCTTTCGAGGGGCTTGGTCGTCATGCTAGAGAAATCGTATGTTCCCGCAGTGTGTATCGGTCAGCGCAGCACGGAGCGATAGGTACCGAGAAACTCGAGGTCGTCGAGGCTCGACGGACGCGGCTCGAAGATGCGCTTGATGCCCTCGGGCCCCGGCAGATGGGTCAGGTCGACAAACATCCGGTAGCGCCACGCTTGTTCGGTGGGTCGGGACTCGATGCGCGTCAGATTGGCGCCCCGCAACCCGAGTTCGGTCAGGGCTAGGGCGAGGGCGCCGGGGGTGTGGGCGGTGGTAAAGGCAACGGTGGTCTTGTCAGCATCGTCGGCGATCTCGGGTTCGCCGGCACTGAGGACGACGAAACGGGTTGTGTTGTGGGGCCGGTCGATCACGTCTCGCAGAAGGACCGTTAGTCCGAAAGGCTCTGCAGCTCTCTCCGGGCCCAAGGCGGCGCTCGTCGAGGTGCCCGATTCGGACACGATCCTCACCGCGCCGGCGGTGTCGTGCGCCGGAACGGAGCTCCATCCCCAGTGAGTCAATATTGCTTCGGCCTGCGCCAACGCCTCGGGATGGGAGTGCACCTCTCTGATGTCTTCTAATGAAGCTCCGTGATGCCCCAAGAGCACATGACGAACTTCCACCAGATGCTCGCGGACGATCTTCACCTGTCCGGGAAGAAGTCGGTCCAAAACCGCGAGGACACTCCCGGTGGTCGAATTCTCGATCGGCATGACGAGGAGATCGACCCCTCCCGATTGGAGTGAGTCGAAGGCGGCGACGAAGGTCGAAAAGCCCTCCCGGCTCTCGTCGGGGTAGAGCTCCTGGGCGGCCTGGTCGGAGTATGAATAGTCCTCGCCTTGAAAGCCGATGCGCACCGCAGGCAACTTAACGTCTGCTACTACTCCCCACTTAACCCCAAGGCGGCGGCGCACGCTTCGACCGCAGGCCCAAAATCGGGATCCTCGGTGGGGATCTGCTCGGGAGGAAAAGGAGCAAACGTGCCATCGAAGTCGGCGACTGGGTCGGGGAAGTCCTCCACCCCGCTCGCCCGCATGCATCCGGCATAGTCCTGAAGCTGGGCGCGAACCATCACTCGCAGGCCAGGCGAATTCTCCAATCCCAGGAATTCGCTCAGAGGTCCGGCACAAAGAGTGACCGCCTGACGAAAGCTCGGATCGGTGGCGACATCCCCGGCGAGAGCACCCATGTCAGGACGACCCTCATCGTCGACCGCGATCTCAGAGAGGTCGAAGCCGGCGGCCTGCATGCAGGCCCCAAACACTGCCACCGCCTCGCCCGCAGTTGCGGGCGCGGCCGTGGTGGTTGGGGGCAGGGTCGACTCCGAGACCTCGGTGGTCGGCGCCGAACAGCCCACCAAGCAAGCCAGAAGGGTCCCCCCAACGAACCGTCGCATCGAATTCGAGCCTAGGTCGCACCTAGGTTTGTCGATTAGCGGCGGTGACGCGCCCTTCCGAATCCGGCCTCAGATCCGGCTTCCTCAAGCTTGAGGGAGAACAGCGTCGGGCGGCGCGCGCCGAAGACCTTGGTTGCATCGGCCACACCCTGTGCCCGGCTCTCAGTGAGGTCGACCTGAACGGCACCACATCGACTGCATTTGCTGCGATTCCCTGTCGTCACGTAGTCGTGCGCGCTAGCGCACGAGCGAATAATCGTCATTTGCCCCTACCTCCCAGATCAATCGACCATCACTCTAAGTGACGGTCGGCCAGGGAGCAGGTAACCAGCCGCGATTGCACCGCCGGCACTAGCTATCAATCGTTGACGAGCATCATCGCCAAATCCCGGACCCGGACGTCCTCGCCCTTCCCCAACTCTTTGATGCCATCGTCAAGCATCACGTAACAGAAGGGACAGGAGACAGCGACCTCACTGGCCCCGGTCGCCAAGGCTTCCTCCGCCCTTTCGATGTTGATTTTCTTGCCGGTGTGCTCTTCCATCCAGAACCGGGCACCCCCCGCACCGCAGCAAAGGGCCCTGGTGCCGTGACGGCGCATCTCCACTAGCTCTGCGCCAGTCGCCGCCGCCACCTCACGAGGCGCCAGATAGATGTCGTTGTGCCGGCCGAGGTAGCAGGGGTCGTGATAAGTGGTTTTCCGAGCCGATCCATTGCCACCGAAAGTGATCTGTTGCCGGGTCAGGAGGTCGGCCAGGAGTTGGGAATGGTGGACGACCTCGTACTCCCCGCCCATCTGCGGATACTCGTTGGCCAGAGTGTTGAAGCAGTGCGGGCATTGCGTGATGATCTTCTGCACCCCTCGGGCCGCAAACGTCTCGATGTTCTGAGTCGCCAGCTGCTGCCACAGATACTCATTGCCGGCGCGACGGGCGGGATCGCCGTTGCAGACCTCGGCGGTGCCGAGGATGGCGAAATCGATTCCGGCCTGGTGCAACAACTTGGCCAACGCGATCGACACGGCCATGTTGCGATCATCGAATGATCCCGCACAACCGACGAACCAGAGATACTCGGCGCTGTCGGCATCCTCGCCCAGGATCGGAACATGGAAGTCGAGGGCTGCCGTCCAGGACCCGCGCTTTTCCTTGCTCATGCCCCAAGGATTGCCCTGGTTCTCCATCGCCACGAAGGCCTTCGAGAGCTCGCTCGGAAAGGAGGACTCCATCATGGTCAGGTAGCGACGGATGTCGAGGATTCGATCGAGAATCTCGATATTGACCGGGCAGATCTCGTCGCACGCTCGACAAGCGGTGCACGACCACACTTCCTCGGGCCGGACTCTTTGCATCACGTTGTCCCCGGTGATTTCGATGCCGTCGACAAGGCTCACGGGCGGTGAGACTCCGGCACTGACGGCGGCCACCTCCCCCACCTTGAGAACCATCTCACGAGGGTCCAAGGGCTTGCCGGTGATGTTGGCCGGACAGACCGCGGTGCAGCGGCCACAAATCGTGCACGCGTCGGTGTCGAAGAGCTGTTTCCAGGTGAAATCGCTCACCACCGAAGCGCCGATGGTGTCGATGTCTTCGACCTCAGCCAGGTTGACTACCGGCCGCATCGCTCCCTTGGGCCGACCGTGCGGCGAGAGGAACATGTTCGTTGGGCTCGTCAGCATGTGCCGGAGCTTGGTGGTCGGCAGGATGACGAGAAAGGCCAAGAAAGCGGCGGCGTGCACGATCCACGAGGTGAGATGAACCGTCCCCGCCGCCGAATCCGGAACTAGGAATGACAGCGGATATCCCACTGCCGACCAGCGCTCGAAGCCAGGACGCCCGTATAGGGCGATTCGAGCCGCCTCAGTGGTGAGGCCGGTGACTCCCAGCAACGCCAGCGTGATGAGATTCCACGCATCCTCGGGCTTGGTCTTCGAGCGGAGGCGCCAAGGCCGCTGCAGGTAGCGGCGAACGAATGCCCAAGCCAGGCCGCCGAGGAACACCAGCGAAGTGAGGTCGAGAATCAGCGAGTACCCGAGATATACCCCGCCCTCGAGGAATTTGAGGTTGTTGGGTAACAGGTGGTCGATCTCGAGAATGACCGTGCCGGCAAAGAGGATCAAAAACCCGAAATAGATCATCGAGTGCATCAAGCCGGCCGCCCGATCCCGCAGCAGAGTCTGCATGGAGAGGCCGCGGAAAAGCTGGCGCACTCTCTCTCGCCAACGACCGGACCGGGGATCGCGGGCACCTCTCTCCCACGATCGCGCACGTAGGAAAAAGAGCGCTCCCGCCAGAGCAATGAAGGCGGCGGTAGTGACGTAGAAGACCGCTTGCAGCCATCCCGGGACGTTGCCGAACACGACCCGTCCCACCTCGGGTTCGACGACCTCGTGCAAGGTCCCCAGATACCCGAGCAGGACCGCCCCTAGCGCACCCACGCCAGCCAGCGGCCCGATGAGGGCCGACGCCTTCAGCCGTTTCTCGGTCTCGGGAGCCTGCGCCTCTTCTTCTAGGTGAGTGTCAAGCGAGGCCGAGCTCCTTCTTCAACTCCTCGAGACGGGCGTCGGCCTGGGCCATCGAGACAGCCTCGCGCAACTCGCTCTCTGCCCCTTCCGGCGTCGCTTCGCGTAGTTCGGCACGGGCCTGCGCCTCCGACAACCGGCGTTGGATCTTTTCCTCGACCTTGTCGAGACTGGGAGCGTTGGTTTCCATCGAGACCGAAATCGTCTCGACGGCTCGGTTGACTGCTTCTTGCATACGAGCCTGCTCCAGCTGTCCCACGAGCTGCATGCGCTTGGCCGCCAGCTCCTGAAGGCGCATGGCGTTTTGGGTGACAGCGCTTTTAGCGGAGTCCGCTTGCGTGATTGCGATCTCGTACTGCTCTTTGAACCCCTCCAAGTTCGACTCGGCGGCCTGCAATTTGAGGGCGACAGATTGGGCGGCGTTGGTCCACTTGGTCTGGCTGGCGGTGTCTCCCGAGTTCTTGGCCGACTCCGCCTTCAGCAAGGCTTGCTTGGCGATCTCGCGAGCCTCGCCGACATCCTTGGCCGAGTCTTCGATCTTGGCTTCGATCTGAGTGCGGTGAGCGATGACCTTGGCCGCTTGGTTTCGCAGCTCCTGGTCTCTCCTCTTGGCTTCGTTTATCGCCTGTTCGATCTCGACTGACGGATCCATGGCTCGTTCGGCGGCCATGCCAAAAAGAGTTCGCAGGTAGTTCCAGATGCGCCGCAGCATTTGTCGCCTTTCGTGTCCGGTCGGCGAGGATACCGGGTCAGCGAGTGCGACGGCCCCGGCCGCGGGAGCCGCGGGAGGCACTTCCCCGACCGCGGCTTGGGAAGGGAATCCCCGGACGCCTGCCACCCCTCCGACGGGGCCCGCCCGACCAGTCGTATGGCAACCCCCGCCCCATCCCCCCCACCAGGATCGAGAACACGTCGAGCCAGTCCATGCCCAGCCCTCCGTGAGTGCGTGGGGCCCGCGGGGCGGGAACCGGCTGGCTGTCGTAGGGAATCTGGCGGGGATCGGGTGACTCGCCCCGCCGGAGCTTTTCGGCATCGGCTTCGCAAACCATCACTTTTCTCGCCCCGGCCGGGGTTTGGATCTCGGCTTCCACCCGGCCGGTCCCGTGCGTCGGATCGAAGAAACAAGGCGAAGGGGCATCTTCGGTCGGTTCTGGCGGCAGGGGGCGTCCCTCCACCAGGGCTTGGGCGGCGTCGAGCTGCCAGCGGGCACGGTCGAGATCATCGGAGAGGTCCTCGAGCTGATCCAGGGATGACGCCTCCGCGAGCCGCGATTCTGCCTGGCGAAACGTCTCGGAGGCCTCTCGATAATGCGAGGTTGCGGTGTCGTTGCCTGCCACCCGGGGATCATCGGCGAGTTCGACGATGGCGGTGGCGATCACATCCATCTGCTGGCGGATCTCGACTCGAGCTTCCTCGAAGAGCTTCTCCTTCGCCCGGCCCCGCTCGGCGTTTCCCCTCCAGATGAAGAGCCCCACCAACCCGACCACCCCGATCACAACCAGCACCGGGACCAAGTTGAAGCCTCCTCCTTCAGACACAGGCTCGGCACCGGTCAAGGAAGCGGCGAACTCTTCGAAGTCCTCTCCGTAACTGCTGCCTCCGGTGGCAACGGTGTCGTCAAGCGCGGAGTCGATTTCCTCGTCGTCGTATTCGGTACTGACGGCCCCGATCTCGCTGGGGGTCAAGACGACGATCGTTCCGGAGCCAACGCTATCAAGCAACGTGTCCGCCACTTCGTCGGCGTCTGCGTCTGACTCGAGGCCGACGAAATAGACCTCCTCGAAACGGTCAGCGAGTGCCTCGAGCTCGTCAACGGGGGCGTCGACTCCCGCATCCAGGTAGTACCCCCGCAACTCGAGGCTGTCGACGATGGGGGAGACGTCGGGTCCGGCCTGCTCCACTGGTGCCAGCAACAACCCAGCCAGGAGCAGCAGCCCGATCACGACACGCCAAGTTCTTCGGTCAAACGAGCAACGTGTCCCTTGGCCTTGACGTTGCGGAACTCTCGCTCGAGCTCGCCATTGGGGCCGATGACGAAGGTGGACCGAATGAGGCCAACGGATTCTTTCCCATAGAGCATCTTCGGGCCCCAGGCGCCGAACTGCTCGGCGACTTTGTGGTCGGTGTCTGAAAGAAGCGGAAAATTGAGGTTCTCCTTCTCCTTAAAGCGGGCGTTCTTGGCCGGAGCATCGGGACTGATCCCCACCAGGTCGTATCCGGCCTCCTGGAGCGCGGCATAGTTGTCGCGAAAGTCACAGGCCTCGGCGGTACAACCGGGGGTCATCGCTGCCGGGTAGAAAAAGACAATCAGCTTTCGCCCCCGGTGGTCGGCCGTGGAGAACGGTTGTCCATCCTGATCGGGCAAAGTGAAATCAACGCTCATAGTCCGACCTTATCCGCCGACCAGGGCTCTGAGGAAAAACGCAAGATTGGCGGGGCGTTCTCCAAGGCGTCGCACCAAATACGGATACCAATGCGAGCCATATGGGAGATAGATGCGAATTGGGTACCCGGCTTGGGATAGCTCCGACTGGGCCCTGGACCGAACTCCATAGAGCATCTGGAATTCGAATGGGCCGCTCCGTGTCCGCGCAAGTCGCCTGGTCAACTCGATCAACTTCGGGTCGTGCGTGGCAATGGCGGGCGTGACTCGATCGGCCGCCATCAACATCTCCAGCAGGCGAGCAAACGCGGCGTCGACGTCGTCACGATCGGTGAACGCAACAACGCGATCTTCGACGTAGGCGCCCTTGCAAAGCCGCAGATGTCCACCGTGCATCACCAGGCTGTCGACATCGCCCGGCGTGCGATACAGGTACGCCTGCAGGGCGAGACCGAGGTTGCCACGGAGCTCTTGTGCCGAGCGGTATAGATCGACGGTGGCCCCGGTGTAGCGCGAATCCTCCATATCGATCGTGATGGTCAGCCCCAGGTCGGCCGCGGTGGCCGCCAATCGGTCCAGTGTCTTGGCGGCGAGACTCTGGTCGATGGCTAGGCCCAGCTGCGTGAGCTTGACCGAGATGTTGGCGTCGAGGCTGTTCTCGGCGATGCGCCCCAGACACTCCTCGTAGCCTTTGTAGGCCTGCTCCACCTCGGCGGGCGATGTGACCTCTTCGCCCAGCAGATCGAGGGAGACTGCCATGCCCGACTGATTGAGGCGCCGAGCAACCGCGGCCGCCTCATCAAGGGTCTCGCCGGCAACGAAGCGATGGGCTAATCGCTGTCCGGCTTTGGTACGGGTGATGAGGCGCTCGATCGGGGGTGATTCGGCTGTTCCCACCACGAGGCGGGAAAAGAGGCTCATCCCGAGCCGAGCTCCCTAGCTCTTTGGGCGGCGGCTCGCACCGCGTCCTCGACCAACGCCCGAAATCCGCGTTCCTCCAGGACGTGGACGGCGGCGGCCGTGGTTCCCCCCGGAGAAGTCACCTGCGATCGAAGCTCGAAAGGTCCTCGCTCCGTTTCGGTAAGGAGATGGCCGGCGCCCCGGATCGTCTGATTGACAAACGATTCGGCAATATCGCGGGGCAGGCCTTCGCGCACGGCCGCTTCGGTGAGAGCCTCGGCCAGAAGGAAGACGTAGGCCGGACCCGTGCCGCTGACCGCAGTGACGGCGTCGAGGAGACCCTCGTCAAGTTGCTGCACGCCCCCGACGGCCTCGAGCACCAGCCGCGCCTTCTCGAGGTCTTGTTCCCCAGCATGGCGGCCAGCCGCCATTCCGGTAACCGCTTCCTTCACCAAGGCCGGCGTGTTCGGCATTGCCCTCACCACGGCGACGTCGCCCAGAGCCGACTCGTAGATCGAGGTCGGGACCCCGGCGGCGATCGAGAGCAAGACCTGTCCAGGCCGGAGCGCTCCCTTCAGCTCCCCCAGAAGGGCCGCAACATCGCGCGGCTTCACTGAGATAACGACGACGTCGCGACCGGCAGCGCCGTGGGGTGAGAGCGCCACCTCGATCCCGGTGCGTTGCTGAAGCTGAGCCACTCTCTCCGGTCGTCTCACGACCAATGTGAGCTCTGAGGGTTCCCACCCTGCGTTGAGCAGTCCGGCGGCGAGAGCCTCGCCCATCGCGCCGACTCCGACGACGGCGACCGTAGGGCGCGTGGTCATCTTGGCGAGTATATGGACGGGTCGCTGGTGGCCAGATTGGTGCGGATCATCTCGACCACCGTCGCCAGCGCATTGGGGTTGTATCCCTCGGGGATGATGAGGTCCGCGTAGCGCTTCGAAGGCTCGACGAACTCGAGGTGCATCGGGCGCACGGTGGAGAAGTATTGGTTCAAGACCGAATCGAGATTGCGACCCCGTTCGTCGATGTCGCGTTGGATGCGACGCGCCAATCGCAAATCGGCGTCGGTGTCGACGTAGATTTTGAGGTCGAGATGAGAGCGAAGGTCGGCGTCGGCCAGCACCAGGATCCCCTCCACTATCACGACCCGGGTGGGCTCGGCTGGAACCGTTCGCTCGGCGCGCAGATGGGCGGAGAAGTCGTAAGTGGGGATCTCGGTGGCCTCACCCTTGCCCAACAGGATGAGGTGTTCGATCAGGAGCTCAGTCTCGAGAGAATCCGGATGGTCGTAATTGACCGCTGCTCGCTCGGCAAACGCCAGCTCCGGTCGATGCCGGTAGTAGGCATCGTGCTGGATGATCCTGACCCCAGACAAAGTGGAGGCCACCGCCGCGGCAATAGTGGTCTTGCCGGAGCCGGATCCGCCAGCGATCCCGATCACCATACGTTCTTGCGTGAAAACCCTCGGATTAGGGGCGCGATGCTACGCAAGAATGGTTAGGACTGGCCGGTCCTCAGCTTTCGCATGTCCCCCAGAACATTGGAGACGAGGGTGGTCTCGGGGGATGCGACCACAGATCTCAGAGCGCGCCGATTGGGATCGACTTCGTACTCCTCTTCGTCCTCTTCCTCATCGTCGTCTTCGTAATCCTCGTCGTCCTCGTCGTCGGTGGCCCCAGGGCTGAGGTCGACGGCTCCCTCGACTTGATGATCGCCCAGCCAATCGAGGATGGGGGGGTCCGGCTCCGAACTGACGACGACGCTGACCTCGTTGAGGACGATCGGTTCGGGTACGGGGACCGTGTCGATGGCCACCTCAACCTGGGTGTCTGGGGCAGGAACCGTAAGCCCCCGTCCGAGGAGGGCGCTGAGGAATTGGAGGGCGCGGGAGTTGCCGAAGGTCTCCTGCAGAGACGCCAGGCTGAACGAAGGAACGAGGGCACAAACCGCGGCCCACTCCTCGGAATGGAGGGTGACAGGAGTTGCAACTTCGGAGGCAAGGCGAAGGGACGTCGACTCGGTGACCCCCTGGGAGGTGACCTCGTGCTCCATCTGCCGGAGGCGTTCGACCTCCATCATGACCTCGGCTACGTCCCAACCGCGCAAGGCAGGATCGAAGTCGGGTTCGGCGACGAGGAAGGCACCATCTCCTGTCGACGTGAGCACGTGCAGGGCATCGACTGTCGCCCGCAGGGCCTCTTCCGCGTTGCGGGGAACGCGTTGGCCCGCCAGGCCGGCACCAACGATGCGGCCATCACCGAAATGGATTACTCCGGGGCGCGAGCCATCGATTCTCAATGTGGCCGTCTTGGCCGTGACCCGCATTATTTGCAACAGGTCATTCACCGACCAGTTGCTCAGACTCCCCGAAAGAAGCATCCCTCGTCGACCTCCTGAGTTACCAGAGATGTATCGGCCCTCTCGGTGGCGAAGTTGAGTGAGAGCTAGCCTCGAAATAGATGCAGGTTCTTGAGAGCCGGGTGGATCGGCGCAGCGACGAGTTCGCTTCCAACTACCGGGCCAGTCGGGCTCGCCTCGACGAATTCGGGGCCCTCCAGGCCGAGGCCCGGCTGGGCGGGGGTCAGAAGTACATCGATCGCCACCGCTCCCGGGGCAAGATGCTGGTGCGGGAGCGAATCGAGCTCTTGCTCGACCCCGATTCCCACTTCCTCGAGCTCTCGACGTTGGCGGCGTGGGGGACCGACAAGAAGCTCGGCGCCAATGCCGTCACCGGTGTCGGGGTCGTGTCGGGAGTCGAATGCATGATCTCGGCCAACGATCCCACCAGCCAGGCGGGATCATCGAACCGGTACAGCCTGGCTAAGACCCTGCGGGCGCAGGACATCGCCCGAGAGAATCGGCTGCCGCTTATCAACCTCGTCGAATCGGGTGGAGCCGACCTGCCAGATCAGGCCGAGGTTTTCATCACCGGCGGCAAATGGTTCCGAAACCTCACTCAACTCTCACGCCTCGGTATCCCGACAGTCGCTTTGGTATTCGGGAACTCGACTGCCGGCGGCGCCTATGTGCCGGCGATGTGTGACTACTCGGTGATGGTGAAGGAGCGAGCCAAGGTCTTTCTCGGCGGCCCGCCACTGGTGAAGATGGCGACTGGGGAAGAGTCGACCGACGAGGAGCTGGGCGGAGCCGAAATGCATTCCCGGGTCTCCGGTCTTTCCGATTACTTCGCCCAAGATGAGCCTGACGCGATTCGCATCGGCCGTGACATCGTTGCCCACCTCAACTGGCGCAAGCACGGATACGGACCCACGCAGTCGCCCGACGCCCCGGTCCATGACGCCGACGACATCCTTGGCCTCATCCCGGCCGATCTCCGCACACCTTTCGATCCTCGCGAGATCCTGGCTCGCACCCTCGACGGCTCGCGCTTCGAGGAGTACAAGGCGACCTACGGCACGTCACTCGTCACCGGATGGGGATCGATACATGGCTTTGTCGTTGGGGTTCTCGCCAACGCCCAGGGGGTGCTCTTCTCCGAGGAAGCTCACAAAGCCACCGAGTTCATTCAGCTTTGCAACCGCTACGACACACCGCTCCTTTTCATCCACAACACCACCGGCTACATGGTGGGCAAGGAATACGAACAGCGGGGGATCATCAAAGACGGGGCGAAGATGATCAACGCGGTGGCCAACTCGACCGTCCCCCATTTCGCCCTGATGGCTGGGGTCTCCTATGGGGCAGGCAACTACGGCATGTCAGGACGCTCCTACAGCCCGAGGTTTGTCTTCGGCTGGCCGAATCACAAGGTGGCGGTGATGGGGCCCAAGCAACTGGCGGGGGTGATGTCGATCATCGCCCGGCAGGCAGCGGTCGACCAGGGCCGCCCCTTCGACGAGGACGCCGATCAACAACGACGTGCTTTGATCGAGACCCAGATCGGGCACGAAGAACAGGCGTTTTTCTCTACTGCTCGAATCCGCGACGACGGTCTCATCGATCCGCGGCAAACCCGCCACGTCCTCGGGATCGCCCTCTCCGCCAGCCACTCGGCACCCGTGCAAGGATCGGCAGAGTTCGGCGTCTTCCGCATGTAGGTGCCTTTTTTGCGAACCCAGGGTTGTGATCCGCGTCTAGCGCGGATTACGGCACTCAGAATCAGAGAATCGACAACTACCTAATCTGACAGCATGGCTGCCACTTCGACCATGCTCGCCCTCGGGACCGAGCTACCCAAGTTCCTACTCAACGACGTTCGCACCAACGAGAACGTCGGATCCGACGATTTCGCCGATCGCCCGGTGTTGGTCGCCTTTATCTGCGTCCACTGTCCCTATGTGAAGCGCATCCAGGACGGGCTCGCTCAATTCGGCAAGGACTTTCACGGCACGGACCTCGCAATTGTCGGCATCGCTTCCAACGACATCGAGGCCTATCCGGAGGATGCCCCCGAGAACCAGGCCCGCGTTGCCGACGAAGTGGGATTTACCTTCCCCATCCTTTTCGACGAGAGCCAAGAGGTGGCCCGGGCTTTCACCGCCGCCTGCACACCGGACTTTTTTCTGTTTGATCACGATCACCGACTGGCCTATCGCGGCCAGTTCGATGGCGCGCGGCCCAGTAACGACGTCGAAGTGACCGGCGAGAGCTTGCGCGCGGCGACGAAAGCGGTTCTCGCCCGCGAAGAGGTCAAAGTCGACCAGGTGCCCTCGCTGGGATGCTCGATCAAATTTCGCTCGGAGGGCGAGCCCGTCACCCTTAGGTAGAGAGAAACCGGGCCTCGTGGGCGGCCACGACTTTGATCCACAAGGACGCGAGGGCGGCGGGCTGGACATCGAGGCGCATACCGAACAGGTCACTAATTACCGCCAACCAGTCGTCGGGCCGATCGAGCACCCGCTCGGAGCGTTCTTCACCATCGATGCGAGTCAGCACCAGACCCCGCAACATGTCCACGCCGGTCGCATGACGCCGCTGAGCGGTTAGCACTCTCACAAAACCCGACTCCGGTGAGGTCGACAAGTAGGCGTGGCGCTCGCGGAAGGCGTCGATCGAGACCGCTCCCAGGCGGAAGCTCATGCCGGCGAAGGAACCCGTCGGATCATGCGCCAGATGCCAATCGCCGACACCATCGTTTGTCTCGGCCAACCCAAACCGCATCGGTGTTTGCTGGTAGTCACCGGCCATCAGTGGGAGGGGCTCGTACAACGCATCACCCAACCCCGCATCGACATACCACTTGCCCTCTGGATTGGCATCAGTCGGCAAACCTTCCACGACGAGAACGAGATGGTTGGTGAGCGCCTCGGCACTGGGCCCCTCGGGGCCATGGACGCCGCCGACGTGACGGGTCACGCGATAGCCGAGCGCTTCCAACAGTTCAAAGAATGCGCCGTTGAGGTGATAGCAATACCCGCCACGTCCGTCGTACGCCACGCGCCGGAGCGAATCGATCGGATCGATGCCCCACTGCTGGCCAAGGTGGATCCAGATGGTCTCGTAGGGCACGTGCTCGACCTGGGCCCGATGGAGACGACCCAGCGCCTCGGCTGAGGGCGGCTCGGGATGGAGTCGCAACCGACGGAGGTAAGCGTCGACATCTTCGCTGTCCATCGGCGTCTTCCGGGATCCAGTCATTGAGCGATTCAACCAGTCAGCCGATAGGTGATCGGTGCGT
The DNA here is from genome assembly GCA_036556085.1 of Acidimicrobiia bacterium. Taxonomy (GTDB): domain Bacteria; phylum Actinomycetota; class Acidimicrobiia; order Spongiisociales; family ZC4RG35; genus JACCTH01. The sequence continues at coordinate 28,706 of DATBKE010000116.1, forward strand.
CTCCGAAGCTCTCTCGGAATTCTCAGCCTCATCGTCCTGCTGGCGGCCGACCTCCCGCCCGGTGGCACGTTCACAGACGACAACGGCAACCCCCACGAGCCCAATATCGAGGCGCTCTTCGCCGCCGGTATTACGTCGGGATGCGCTCACAGTCGCTTCTGTCCGAGCGAAGCCGTCACCCGCGGACAGATGGCTGCTTTTCTCAGCCGTGCCCTCTCGCTAGCTCACACCTCGACTAACCACTTCACGGATGACGAAGGCTCTCCCTACGAGGACTTCATCAATCGGCTGGCCCAGAGCGGAATCACCACCGGATGCAACGCCACCAGCTTCTGTCCCAACCACCCGATCACCCGGGAGCAGATGGCGGCCTTCCTGGTCCGCGGCTACGGCTACGGGGAGGCGCCCATCGACCGATTTCTCGACGATGAGAACTCGGGCTTCGAAGACGAGATCAACCGCCTCGCCTCCGCCGGTATCACTACCGGCTGCGCGGCTGACCGCTTCTGTCCGACGGAGGCGGTTCTACGCGACCAGATGGCAACCTTCCTCGTTCGAGCCGAGAACCTCTCTCCCATCCCCGTATCAGCCCCGGCGGAGTGTCAAATCCTTCCGCCTAACAACATCTGGAACACCCGAGTCGACCAGGCACCGGTCCACGCCCGCTCGTCCCAGTACGTGTCGTCGATCGGGGCCAGCTCTCAGGTGCACGCCGACTTCGGATCGGGGGTCTGGCCTCCCGGATCGACCTCCCCCATCGGCATCCCGTTTGTCGCTGCCGACTCAAGCCCGGTGCCGATCGTCTATACGGCCTACGGCGACGAGAGCGACCCCGGACCCTTCCCCATCCCCCTGACCGCGCCGGTGGAAGGTGGACCCAGCTCCGATGGCGATCGCCATGTTCTCGCGCTCGACCAAACGGCTTGTCGTCTCTACGAGCTCTACCGGGCTTTCCCCCAGGCAACTGCCTGGGCTGCCGACTCGGGGGCGGCCTACGACCTCCGTTCCAACGCCCTTAGGCCAGCGGGTTGGACTTCGGCCGACGCCGCCGGGCTTCCGATCTTTCCCGGACTGGTTCGCTACGACGAAGTCGCTTCCGGCTTCATCGGGCATGCCATTAGGTTCACGGCTCCCCAGACGCAGCGCGCCTACGTGTGGCCGGCGCGGCACTTCGCCTCGTCCAACACTTCAACGAGCTTGCCGCCGATGGGCCAACGCTTCCGGCTCAAGGCGTCGTTCGATCACAGCGGATTTTCGCCCCAAGTGCAGGTCATCCTCACCGCGCTCAAGCAGTACGGGATGATCCTGGCCGACAACGGATCCGCTTGGTACCTCTCCGGTGCCCCCGACTCTCGCTGGGACAACGACATTCTTCACGAGCTGGGAGCAATCCCCGGTTCGGCGTTCGAAGCCGTCGACGTGTCTGCCTGGCAAGTGGCCGCCGACTCAGGTGAGGTCGCGCCCTAGAGAGCTACGCTCCGCGTCCGTGAGCAGAGCGATTCGAAAGGTCCTCGTCGCCAATCGGGGCGAGATCGCCCGTCGCATCTTTCGCACCTGCCGGGCGATGGGGATCGCCACAGTGGCGGTCTTTTCCGACGCCGATCGCCACTCGCCGTTCGTAGCCGAGGCCGATGAAGGTTTTGCCCTCGGAGGCAACACTCCAGCCGAGTCCTATCTCGATACGGAGAAGGTGCTGGAGGCGGCGCGTGTCACGGGAGCCGACGCGATCCATCCCGGATATGGCTTCCTGGCAGAGAACGGCAACTTCGCCGCCCGGGTAGTGAGCGCCGGTCTTACCTGGATTGGCCCCAGTCCCCAAGCGATCACGACCATGGGCAGCAAGCTCGAATCGAAGCGGCTCGTGGAAGCAGCGGGAGTGTCGACGCTGCCCTCGGTTGACCTCACCGGAATGAACGAAGCCGGGATTGCCCAGGCGGGTGAACAGATCGGCTATCCCCTCTTGGTCAAGGCCTCGGCAGGCGGTGGTGGCAAGGGGATGCGGATCGTTCGCCGCCCATCAGACCTCGCGGAGGCGGTCGCCTCGGCCGGCAGGGAAGCGACGTCGGCGTTCGCAGACGGCACGGTCTTCATTGAGCGTTATTTGGACCGACCCCGTCACATCGAGATCCAAGTGATGGGTGATCGCCATGGTCAGATCAGCACCCTGTTCGAACGTGAGTGCTCGATCCAACGACGCCATCAGAAGATCGTCGAGGAGGCACCCTCGCCCGCTCTCGACGAACCAACCCGATCCCGCATGTGCGAGGCGGCCATAGCGGTCTGCAAAGCGGTCGACTACGAAGGGGCCGGCACGGTCGAGTTTCTCTTCGATGGAGGCGAGTTCTATTTCCTGGAGATGAACACTCGCCTGCAAGTGGAGCATCCGGTGACCGAGGAGATATGTGGCGTCGACCTCGTCCGCTGGCAGATCCTGGTTGCCGGCGGCGAACGGCTGGGGGAAGAACTGATGGAGCCGGCTCGCATAGGGCATGCAATCGAGGTCAGGCTTTATGCCGAGGACCCTATGCGTGACTTCTTGCCGGTCACCGGGACGATGGACCGCTTCGAGTTCTCGGAAGTGCTGGGGCTCCGGGTCGAGTCGGGAGTCGAGTCCGGCTCGGTCATGAGTCCGTTTTACGACCCACTGATCGCCAAGGTGATCGCCTGGGCGGAGACCCGTGAAGAAGCGGCATCGCTGCTGGCCCGCTCGCTCCAAACGGCCCGCATCCATGGACCGACCAACAACCGCGACCTGCTGGTCCGCATCCTCCGGCACCCGGAATTTCTCGAGGGGAAGACCGACACCGATTTTCTGGAACGCAACCCGCCGGCAGAGCTCGGAGTGCCCCTACCTACCCGGGAAGAGTGTGAGCTAGGGGCAATAGCCGCGGCTTTGGCGGCCGCCGCTGCCCGCCGGGATCACGCTGACCTGCTGCCCGCGATTCCTTCCGGCTGGCGGAACAATCCCTCGCAATTACAAACCGTCAGGTTTGCGCAGGGGGACCGAGAGATCCATATCGGGTACCGATATGACGATATGGGGGTGACGGTCGAGGTCGACAGCCAGCCCCTCCACGGGATCGAAGTTCACGGGGTGAAGGTGGACCGCGTGGGGCTGTTGGTCAACGGTCACCTGCGCGGATTCACGGTCCATCGAGTGGGCGACGTGGTTCACGTCGATGGCCCGACCGGTTACATAAGACTGCGGGAGATCCCGCGTTTTCCCGAGTCATCCATCGACGAAGAAGCTGGCTCTCTCCATGCCCCGATGCCCGGCAAGGTGATCAAGGTGCTGGTGGCTCTAGGCGAGACCGTCTCCGAAGGCCAGGCATTGTTGGTGCTGGAGGCGATGAAAATGGAGCACAGCCTGCGTGCCCCCCACGCCGGGATCGTAAGAGACATCCGAGCCGGTGAGGGGGAGCAAGTGGCGGCGGACCAGGTGCTGGTGGTCGTCGAGGCCTAGCCGGCCTGCACCACCCGAACGTCGCTGTAGCCGAGTCCCAGAAGGAAATTGGTGAGCACTTCGGCGGCGTTGGCCTCCGCCTCCTCGATGATGCCCGACACCCGGGCTTGCTCCACCAGCACGTCCTCCGCCACCTGCCGGGCATCGGTCTCCAGACGGGGATCGCCCTGGCGGAAGACTCCCGTCGATCGATCGAGCACCTGCGTGGCCTCGTTGTCTACGGCCACATATTGGATGTCCGCCGCCGGAAGGCGGACTACCACCTCCCCGGTCTCGAGGTCGACGTCGAATGAGGAGGCGTCGAGTGCCGAGAGGTCGACCCCCGCCCCAATCCGCGCCACGGCCAGCAGAGTCAGAGAGTCGCCGGTCGCCCAATTGAGGATGCCGGAGTTGGTGCCCTTCTCGACGATGGTGTACTCGACGTATTCGACGGTGGTGAGGTTGGCGAGTTCCCGGATCGAGCGGATCACCACCGGACCGACTTCCTCGAACGGCTCGCCCTCGAAAGCGGTGGAGATGTCGTCCACCGTGGGGATGCGGTCGACGATGGCCCGAACGGCCAAGAACCCCGCCAGTAACAGGAGGATGGTCATCGCCACCAGCGCGTAGGGCCAGCGCGAAGCCTCCCTGACGATCGTGGGTCGCTCGTCCATCCGATCAAGGTACCCCAGACGAATAGTGTTGTCGGCGGATGCAAGAACGAATTGGGTTCGTAGGGCTGGGGATCATGGGGCGGGGGATGGTTGCCAACCTGGCGACCAAGGGGTATCGCCCGATGGTTTGGAATCGGACCCCGGGCAAAGCCGACGGTCTCAAGGTGGAAGAGGCTGACGATCTGGCCTCCCTCGCCAAAGGCAGCGACATCATCATCATCTGCGTTTCGGACACCCCGGATGTGGTGGAGGTTGTGTCGGGACTCACTGACGGACTCAGCGAGGGACAGTTGATAATCGATCACTCCACCATCTCTCCGCTCGAGACCCGCCGGCTGGCTATGGGTCTGGTCGAGAGAAAAATCGATTGGCTCGACGCGCCGGTCAGCGGTGGCTCCGAGGGAGCAGAAAAAGGGACGCTGACCACCATGATCGGTGGCAGCGAAGCGGACGTAAAAAGAGCCCGCCCGATACTCGAGTGTTATTCGACCACCATCACCCACCTGGGACCGGTGGGAAGCGGCCAGCTCGCCAAGCTCGTGAATCAAATCCTCGTGGTCGGCAATCAGCTCGCCGCCTCAGAGGCACTTCTCTTCGCCGAGGCGGCGGGGCTCGATCTGGCACGCACCCTTGATGCCGTCAAAGGCGGGGCGGCCGGATCCTGGATGCTGGCCAACCGCGGGCCGCAGATGATCACAGGAAATTGGGAGCCGGGATTCACGATTGATCTCCAGCAGAAGGACCTGCGTCTGGTCCTCGACACCGCCGACGAGATCGGCACTCCTCTGCCGGGCACAGCGCTCATCTTCCAGCTCTACCGAGCCCTGCAGCACTCCGGTCTGGGACAGGAGGGAAATCACGCTCTCATCAAGGCCCTGCGCCAGCTAGCGGGGGAGACCTCCCGTGCGTGAGATCCTCCTCGATCTGGTGGCCGAACAGGACGATCTCGATCGTCTGGTGGCGGGGTTGCGGGCCGAACAGTGGGACTTACCCACCCCCGCCGAACCCTGGTCGATTCGCGACACGATTTCCCACTTGGCCTTCTTCGATGAGCGCCAGACCCAGGCGATTCTCGACCCGGAAGGTTTCGCTCGCGAGGTCAATCAGCGACTCATCGGCGACTACGACGAATACATGGCGATTGGTCTCGAACATGGCCGCTCGGTGGAGCCGCCGGAGGTGCTCGAGTGGTGGCGAAATGCCCGGGCCGAGGAGCTCACAGCTCTGTGGACGATGGCGCCCGAGCAGCAACTCCCCTGGTACGGGCCGCCGATGAAGGCCCGCTCAGCGGCGACCGCCCGCCTGATGGAAACTTGGGCCCACGGCCATGACGTCGCCCAGGCCCTTTCCTTCCAGAGGGCCCCTACCGACCGGCTATTTCACATCGCCGAGCTCGGGGTGAAGACCTTCTCCTGGAGCTTCATCAATCGAGGTCTCGAAGTTCCGTCACAACGGGTGCGGGTGGAGCTGAGCGGTCCGGCGGGTAACACCAGGGTTTGGAATGCGGAGGCGGATGAATCGATCACCGGGCCGGTAGCCGACTTTTGCCTGGTGGTCGCCCAGCGCATCAACCACCGCGACACCGACTTGAAGATCGAAGGTGAGGTCGCTCGCCGCTGGATGGAGATCGCTCAGGTGTTCGCCGGGCCTCCGGGACCGGGGAGACCTGCCACGTCCTGAGTGGTTTCTTTCAAGAAGGAGGATCCTCCCGCCACCAGGCCGGCGATCAAAGGAATCCAGTAAGAGACGATCCGATAGATCAGCACCGGCGCCAGCGAGATCTCGGCGTCGAAGCCAAAGGCCGCCAGGGCTCCCACCAATCCGGCCTCGGCAAATCCCACTCCCCCGGGGGTCCCAGGAAGGCCACCCGCCAGCTGGCCCACCCCGAACGCCGCAGCGGTCTGCATCGGTGTGAGGTGGAGGTCGAAGGCCTGCATAACCAAGAAGAGGGCGAAGGCCTCCAGAGCCAGCCGTGACCAGAGAAGAAACTGCGAGCGCCCGTCTGGAATGTGGCTTTCCATGGGAGGACCGAGACGATCGCGAAACCGGGGGGGAAGGCGGGTGGCGAGCAGGCCGATCAGCCTGGTTCCGAATAACAAGAGCAGGCCGATCGTGATGGCGATGATCCCCAAGACCCAGGTCCCCGCTTCGAGCGATTCATAAAGGCCGCGATTGATCACCCACAGCAACGCGAACCCGGTGCCCAGCAACAACCCGGCATAGTTGAGGACCGTGGCGCGCACGGCGGCACCCCCCGAAGCGCGCGCCTCCTTCCGAACCATCCACGACATCGCCACCGGAGTGACCGCACCGCCCGCCGGGATCAACCGGGCGACACCTGCGCCCACCAAGGCCGCTTTCACGGCCGAGCTGGGGTGGAGATGCCCTCCCGTCTCGACGACCCCGTGCCGGAACTGGAGGCCGAAGGCCCAGAGGGCGGCGATCTGGCCTGCTGCGGCCACCAGCAGGAGGATGCCGGAGAGGATGTCAAAAGGAGGAATGTCGAGATTGGTCAGGGTGAGTACGAGGGCGGTCGCATACACCAAGGCTGTGACCGCGGCGATGGCGAATATGGTGCGGCGGCTAAGACGCCGCATTAGAAGCGGACCGACTCCGTGGCTCTCGAGAGATGCTGCCCGTCGGTATCGAAGATTGCCCGATGAAGAGCGGCCCGCAATCCCGGCAACCGGCCGGGGTTGCCCTGCATCCGGCGGCCGACCATCAGCAGGCTCAAACCCAAGCAGCCAAGAACCGACGCTGCTGGGCGTTGGAAGATAACGGCGAGGACAGGTAATGAGGCCCAACCCAAGAATCCGCACAGCCCACCGCCAAACTTCCACCCGGCTACGGCCCAGCCCCCCGGCCAGACGATCAACGACGGGTCGATTCCCAACAGGACCCCCGCCGATGGAGCCAGCCCGCGCCCCGAACGGCCGCGCATGAAGATCGACCAGTTGTGTCCGATGACGATGGCCAATCCAGAGACGGCGACCAATGCCGGCCCCAGCTGCTGCTCACGCATGAGCACCACCGGGATTAGGGCCTTGAAGCCGTCGAGAATGGCGGCGGCAAATCCGGCCTTCAAACCCGCCACCCGGGTCAGGTTGCCGGCGCCGACGTTCCCGCTTCCTACTTTGCGGAGGTCAACGCCTAACGCTCTTCCGATCAGGAATGCAAACGGCACCGCCCCCAGCAGGTAAGAAACGACGGGTGTAAGCCATATGAGGGGGTGAGTCATGCCCAGCGAAAAGTTAACAGCAGGAAACTCGCCAGAAGCTCCCGAACCTCGTTGGGAGCCTCGGTGACCATCATGTGTCCCGCTCCATCTACGACCTCGAGTTGGGCTCCTCCAATGGCTGTCGCCAGGCGACGGACAGCATTGAGAGGCACCATGCGATCGAGCTTTCCAGCGATGACCAACGTAGGAACCTTGACGCTGGCGGCCGCCTCCGCTCCGCGCCCGTAAGCACCGGTGGCCCTGAGATCGATCCCGAGATTGCCGAGCTCGGATTCGAGGAGTCGTCCGCTGACGATGGCAGGAGCGATGCCCGGGTCGGGATGCCCGCCCAGTCGGCCGATCGGGTCATAGGACCATCCGACAATCATCGACACTGCCTTATCGAGGCGGTTGTCGGCCGCATCCTGTAACTCAGAGTTGACTTCGATCGAGGTCGAAGTACCAGTCAGAACCAGCCGCTCAACCAGATCGGGGCGGATCCGGGTCAGTTCCAGCGCGATGAGACCGCCCATGCTGTGACCGACCACAGCAGCCGCTCGATCGAACTTTCCTGCCACCCATTGGGCCATCTCCTCCACCGTCTCCAGCGGTTGGTCATGATCCTCCCCGTGCCCGGGAAGATCGAGGGCGACAACTTCGGGCCCACGGCTTCGGAGCCAGCGCGCTTGGTATCGCCACCTGGTGCGGTTCTCGCCCGCACCGTGGATGAGGACTACTAGCCCTGGCTCGATCGAAGCCCCCGTCGGAGGTCGGCGATGAGATCGTCAGGACTCTCGAGTCCGACCGACATCCGCACCATGCCCGGATCGACCCCCGCCATGGCCAGACCCTCGGCATCGAGTTGTTGATGAGTCGTGGAGGCCGGGTGAATCACCAAGGAACGGCTATCACCGACATTGGCCAGGTGCGAAAAGAGCCGAACGCTTTCGATAAAGCGGGCCCCTGCCTCCCGGCCTCCTTTGACCGTGAAAGCGAATACGGCTCCCGCTCCTCGTGGCAGCAACCGGTTGGCCACCTCATAGTCGGGATGATCGAGTCGCCCTGGATAGAGAACTCGCTCCACCTCGGGGGCGGCGGCGAGAAAGTCGACGATGCGGTGGCTGTTGGCGAGATGGCGATCCATCCTCGCCGGGAGGGACTCGATGCTCTGGAGGAGTCGGAACGCGGTTTCCGGGGCGAGACAGGCGCCGAAATCGCGCAGCCCCTCAGCTCGCGCCCTAGCGATGAAGGCGGCCGGACCGAACTCGTCGGTGAAGACCACGTCGTGATAGGGGGCATAAGGCTCGGTGAGTCCGGGGAAACGACCCGAGGACTTCCAATCGAAACGACCGGAATCGACCAGCACCCCGCCGATCACCGATCCGTTGCCAGCCAGAAACTTGGTCGCCGAGTGAATGACGAGATCGGCTCCATGGTCAAAGGGCCGGCATAAATAAGGTGTGGCGAAGGTGTTGTCGATCAGAAACGGTACTCCGGCCTCGTGGGCGATCTCAGCCACCCGGGGTTGATCGATGACGCTCATTCCGGGGTTACCGATCGTCTCGGCGATCACGGCACCGGTCTCGGGGAGAATTGCCGCCTTGATCCCGTCGAGGTCATCACTGGGCACGAACGTGGTCGTGATCCCGAAGCGGGGAAGCGTGACCCGAAGCAGGTTGGCGGTGCCGCCGTAGACCGCCGCCGAGCAAACCAGATGCCCGCCGGCTCCAACCAAGGTCATTACGGCCAACGCCAGGGCAGCCTGGCCACTGGCCGTCGCCACCGCCCCTACTCCTCCTTCGAGTGAAGCCATCCGCTCCTCAAAAGCCGCCACGGTGGGGTTGGAGATCCGGGAGTAGATGTGTCCCGGCCGCTCCAGGTTGAAAAGAGATGCGGCGTGTTCAGTGTCCTCGAAGACGAAGCCAGCCGTGAGGTAAATGGGCATCACCCGGGCTCCAGTAGCGGGGTCGGCCCTCACTCCGGCGTGGACGGCCCGGGTCTCAAAGCCCGGGTTTTCCGGCTGAGTCATTGCCGGCTCAGGCGGGCCCGACGGTGACCGGGATGCCGTTCAGCACCGCATTACCCGATACCGGATCGATCGACCCGTCCGAGAGGAAGTTGACGTTGACGCCGGCATAAGCCGCCGCCACCTGCATGGCCGATCCCAGGCGACCGTGACCCCACCCGTAAGGAATCGAGACCACCCCCGGACGGATATCGGCAGTGACCTCTACCGGCACCTCCACCTTCCCGGCCGCCGAAGCGACCAGGGCCTTTTCGCCATTGACCAGGCCCCAGCGTTCGGCATCATCGGGGTGGACCTCGAGCGTGCATCGCTCTCTACCCTTCATCAAGACCTCGACGTTGTGGGTCCACGAGTTGGCCGACCGCAGTTGGCGCCGGCCCACCAGCATCGCCTCACCATTCCGTCCTTTGGCGATGGCGTCTTGCAATCGCGGGAGGTCGGAGATGATCGCCTCGGGTGTCAACTCGATCCGACCAGAAGCCGTGGCGAGTACCTGGTCGAGGCGAGGCTCGAGAGGGCCGAAGTCGATGCCGTGCGGGCTTTCCTCGAGCTTTTGCAGGCTCAGCCCTCCCGGAGTTGCCCCGAAATGATCGCCGCGGTTGCCGATTCGCAAGAGAAAGTCGAGATTGCGCTCCGGCCAGGGACGATCACCGAGGGCCTCAAGGATTTCGACCGGGTCCCGACCGCTGATGGGCGAGTCCGCCTTCTGCACTTCCGCCTGGATGGCACCGGTCAAAGCCGCTGCTGCGAGCAGGTTGGGATCGGCCTCGGGGCCAAACCCGCTGAAGATGGCGGCCAGCTTGACCAGAATCTCGAACTCGGAGGGCGCCTCGGTTTCGAAAACCGGTGGCGAATAGTCGGCGTAGTCCCGGACCGAGAATCCCGTGAAGGCCAGGTCGTAGTGGGATCGCTCGAGAGCAGAAGGGGGAGGCAGCACCACGTCGGCATGGCGCGAGGTCTCGTTGAGGTAAACGTCGACAGAAACCATGAAATCGAGCCCTTCGAGCGCCTCCTCGAGGGCCGCGCTGTTCGGAGTGGTGAGAGCAGGGTTGCCGGCCAGGGTCACGAGCATCCGCACCTGTCCCTCGCCGGGGGTGACCATCTCTTCGATCAAGCTCGCCACCGGGAGCTCGCCGATCACTTCCGGCCGACCGCTCGCCCGCCCGTGCCAGCGCCCCATAACGAAAGGGCGCTTGGCCCGCTGGCCGCCAATGTGCGACGGGTAGGGGAACATGGCTCCTCCCGCCCGGTCAAGATTGCCGGTGATGACGTTGAGCACGTCAACCGCCCAAGAGGCGGTGGTGCCGAAGGCGACGGTGTGGGTGCCGATCCGGCCATAGACCGCAGCCCTCCTGGCATGGCTCAGATCCTCCGCCACCACTCGCGTGACCGCTGCGTCCACTCCGGTGAACCCGGCGGTCGCCTCAGGCGTAAAGGGCGCTATCAGATCGAGAAGAGCGTCGAAGCCCTCCACTCGATCGCGGAGATGATCGGCCAAGACGGGCCGTTCCTCGAGAATCGCCTGGGCGATCGCGAGGAGAAAGGCGGCGTCGGCACCGGGGTTGATGGCGATCCAGCGATCGGCTTTGGCGGCGGTCTTCGTCCGGCGGGGATCGACGACGACGAATTTGCCTCCTCGCGCCTGTAATCGCTCGAGCCGACCGGGGAAATCCGGAGCGGTGCAGAGGGAACCATTTGACTCGTATGGATTAGCTCCCAGCATGAGGAGGTAGTCGGTCCGGTCGAGATCGGGCACAGGAATGCTGAGTGGATGACCGAACATCAGACCGGCGGAGACATGCTTGGGCAGCTGGTCGACAGAAGAAGCCGAGAACACGTTCTTGGTGGCCATCGCTTTTATCAGCGGTCGCAGCGCCAAGCTGTTCTCAAACTGGTGAGCATTGGGATTGCCGAGATAGACCGCAGTCGCTTCCCGGCCGTGTGCGTCAGTGATCTGTACCCAACGATCGGCGATCAGCGCGTACGCCTCTTCCCACGAGGCAGGGCGATGGTGGCCGTCCTCTTTGATCATCGGGGTCCGGAGGCGGTCCGGATCCTCATAAAGCTGTTTCAACGTCGAGCCTTTGGGGCAGATGAAACCTGCCGACATCACGTGAGATCGGTCACCCCGGATCCGCTTGACGCGCTCGTCCACGATTTCGATTTCGAGGCCACAGCTCGCCTCGCACAGTGGACAGGTTCGAAAGGCGGCCCGTTCCATAAATGGAGGTTAGGACGTATCGTGAGGTCGAGAAGAGGGTTCCCCAGATGACCACCAAGATCACCTACGCCACCATGTCGGCCGACAACGCCGAGCTCAATCAGAGCTTCGACGAGGCGGTCGAGCGGGTCCGAGCCGGACTCGGCCAGCGACATCCGTTCGTCGTAGACGGGGAGGAGCGCTGGGGGGAGGGCTTTTACGAAGAACGCTCCCCGATCGATTCCGAAATAGTCGTCGGCAGCTTCGCCCAAGCGACCGATGCCGACGCCAACGACGCCGTCGCGGCCGCGAGGAAGTTCTTCCCCATCTGGGCCGATACACCCTGGCGGGAACGGGCGACCCTGCTGCTCAGCGCCGCCGACATCATGGAGGCCAGGCAATTCGAACTCGCTGCCTTGGTGGCGATCGAAGTCGGGAAGAATCGGCTCGAGGCCCTGGGTGATGTGGCGGAGACGGTCGAGTTCTTCCGTTACTACGTCCGGCAGATGGAGGAACACGATGGCTTCGTAACTCCGCTCTCCAAGCTATCGGCCGTCGAGGACAACCAGTCGGTCCTCCGTCCTTACGGGGTCTGGACGGTGATCTCTCCTTTCAATTTCCCGATGGCGCTGGCGGGCGGACCCTCGATCGCAGCCCTTTTGACCGGGAACACCGTCGTCCTCAAGCCCTCCAATGCCGGAGCGCTCACCGGTCTCGAGTTCGCCAAAGTGCTGGCGGCAGCGGGAGTGCCGCCGGCGGCTTTCCAGGTTGTCACCGGATCCGGCAGCAAAGTGGGGGCGACCCTGGTCAACCACCCCGACGTTGCCGGCATCACCTTTACGGGCTCCTACGACGTGGGGATGGGGATCTACAAGGGCTTCGCCAAAGATTTTCCCAAGCCGGCGGTGTGCGAGATGGGAGGGAAGAACCCCGTGATCGTCACCGCCACGGCCGACCTCGATGTGGCGGCGGAAGGTGTGACCCGGGCCGCATTCGGATTCTCGGGCCAAAAGTGCTCGGCCAACTCACGGGTCTATGTCGAGCGTCCGGTATACGACGAGTTCATCGATCGACTGGTGGAACGAACCGAATCGCTCCGGGTGGGAAACCCGCTCGAGAACGGCGTTTTCGTCGGACCAGTAATCGACAGCCAGGCCACCAAGCGCTTCGAGGAGGCAGTGGCAGAGGTCAAGGCAAGCGGCGGAGAGGTGCTGGCGGGCGGCGAACTCGTCTCAAAGGACGGGCTCGAGCGCGGCAACTTCGTCGAGCCCACCGTGGTCACGGCACCGGAGTCCTCCTGGGTGTGGGATCGCGAGCTGTTCCTGCCCTTTGTGGCGGTGATGCCGGTCGATTCACTCGACGAGGCCCTCACCCGGGCCAACGACACCGAGTTCGGGCTCACCGCTGGTCTGTTCTCAAATGACGAGATGGAAATCGAGGAGTTCTTCGACCGCATCGAAGCGGGGGTGACCTACGTCAATCGACAGGCCGGGGCGACCACCGGCGCCTGGCCGGACATGCAGTCATTCGGCGGGTGGAAGGGCTCGGGAACCTCGGGCACGGGTGGCGGCGGTCCCTGGTACCTCCGTCAATACATGCGCGAGCAAAGCCGAACCCGGATCCGCTGACGGCCGTCCTCGTCACTGGCGCCTCCGGTCTCCTTGGGCGGCGCGTCGTCCAATCCCTGCAGAGTCGAGATCTCTCGGTTGCAGCCGCACCCCGCGACTTGTCTCAGGTTGACGTCTCGCCTGTCGATGCGGTGGTGATCTGTGCGACTGATTCCAGCCGGCCCTTCGAAGTCGACCTCGGTCAAATCGACTTTCTCGTCACCCACACCGAAGCTCACCTCGTCTATCCCTCGATCGTCGGCTGTGATCTCATGCCGTGGCCGTACTATGAAGCCAAGGCCACCTGCGAGGAGAGCCTTCAGAGCCGGGCTAGTCGGTGGACGATCATCCGCGCCACCCAGTTCCATCAACTGATCTGGGGTTGGTACACCGCTCCTACCCGCTGGCCCTGGCTGGCGGTCCCCGTCGAGACGCGATACCAGGTACTTGATCCTGTGGTTCATGCCGAGGCGCTGGCGGCGGCCGTCTCCGACCAGATGTTCGGCCGCCTCCCTGACGTCGGCGGTCCGTTCGCCTATGAGGCGCGGGAGCTGGCCCGCTCCTGCCAGCGGGCGATCGGACGAAAGCGGCCGGTTCTGACCTACAACAAGCGAGGACTGTTCGGCGCCGCCCTTCGCGCCGGCGCCAACCTCACCCCCAATCGCGCCGGTGGCGAGACCTGGAACGAATTTATTGCCAGGCGAATGAAGCGCTAGCGGGTCGAACCAAACCAGATCCGGACGCCGTCGGGATCATCGACTCCAAAGACCGTGTCGCCCCATGCCTCGACTTTGAGCTCTCGGGTTACCGGCACTCCCCCGGCAACGAGATGCTCGTGCCAGGCCACGACATCTTCGACAAAGAATCCCAGCTCGAGTCCGGAAGGACGAGGCCAGCTCGACCCCGGCGGGGGACCGAGCAGCTGCAGCGTCTCCCCGCCGGCAGCCTCCAACACTGCGCCGGAACCGGTCTCACGATCCCATCCGGTGAGTCGGCGGAACCCGAGGATGCGCTCGTAGAAGTCGACCGAGCGCCCAAAGTCCGAGACCCGCAGCAAAGCCCGCAGCCCTTCCACCCGACCCGGGGCACGGGTCGGCGCTTCGCCGGTGATGACCCGCCTCGCCTCGGCGATCGTGAAGCGCCCGGCAGTTACCTCACGCCCGACAATCACCCCTGCCAACCGCCGGGTGCCGACGCTCAGTCGGCGCATGGTGGCGATGTCGTTGAGATCGCGCACCCCTCCCGACGCAATGACGGGCTCTTCCACCGCCTTCAACGCCTCGGCCAACACCGCGAACCCGGGGGCTTCGGTCAAGGCGTCGCGCTTTGCCTCCCCAATCAGAAATGCGGCCGCTCCGGCCGAAGACATCTCAACCAGGGCCTCCTCGAGATACCGACCCGAGTGTCCTGTCCAGCCGCCGGTGACCACCTCGCCGTCCGGGAGGACATCGAGGGCGACGGCAACTTTGTCGTGGAAGTTGCGGCACGCCTCCCAGACCATGTTCTGGTTCTCGATCGCCGCCGTCCCCATCACCACCCGCCAGGCGCCGTTGTTGATCAGGCGCTCGAGCTCGGACTCAGATCGAACTCCGCCCGCGACTTGGACCGGGATAGTGGCGGCTTTGAGGATCTCGTCGATCAGCGGGCGATTGCGGTACTCGCGCCGAATGGCGGCGTCGAGATCGACCACATGCAGGTAGTCAACTCCAAGTCGTTCCCATGACAGGCAGCGCCCGATGGGATCGGCGTCGAGATGAACGACCTCCCGCAGATCGCCGTGAGTCAAACGAACGGAGCGCCCGTCCAGGATGTTGACCCGGGCGTAGAGGTCCATGCTTCATTCTGCCTTCTGTTTGCCCGTCTCGCCTTCGATACCGAGCGTGGTCTCGACCGCCTCGATGGTCTGCCCCCCTTTTGCCACCGGGGCAAAGAGATCTCCGAACCGGGCGAGGCGGTCCCAGAAGTTGCCGATGTTGAAATCACCGTTGCGGAGGGTGTCGACCTCTTTCCAGGTGATCGGAAAGGAGATCGGAGCTCCGGGTCGTGGGCGAACCGAGTAGACCGAGGCGATGGTCTGACCGTAGGCGTTGCGGTTGTGGTCGATGAAGACCTTGCCTTTGCGTTTGGGGATGTCCCACTCCATGGTGAGATCAGCGGGGTTGGCAGCGACGAGGAGCTTGCCGATTGCTTCCACCAGCCGCCTTACGCGCGAGTGTCGATACTTGGCCTCGATCGGCACGTAGACGTGAAGCCCTTTGGAACCGGAGAGCTTGGGATATCCATTCAGGCCCAGTCGGCCGAGCAGTACTTCGAGGAGCTTCGCTCCGGCCACGACCTGTTCCCACTCCGCCCCTTCGGCTGGATCGAAATCAAAGATCGCTAGATCGGGATGTTCGAGGTTCCCGGCCCGGGAGTGGAAGGGGTGGATCTCGATGCAGCCCATGTTGGCGAACCACATCAGCGACTCCCGGTTGGAGGCGAGCAGAAAGTCCTGAGCTCCCCCCGACGAGTCCGACGGCACCGCCGCCGTCTCCATCCAGGCGGGCTGATGTCCGGGTGCCCGCTTCTCGTAAAAGGTCGGACCATTGATGCCGTCCGGATATCGGGACATGGAAATGGGTCGGTCGCGCAAGTGAGGCAACAACACTGACGACACCGAGGCGTAGTACTGAATGAGATCGCCCTTGGTGAAGCCCTCGGGGAAGAAGGGCTTGTCAAGGTTCGAGAGCTTGAGCGGACGGACTCCGGGAACGAGAAGGTTCTTACCGTCCTTCTTCCCCCTGACCTTGGCCGGGAAATCGATCCGGCCGGAGTCGATGTTTCGTCCTTCGCTCTTGCTGCTCGGTCCCTTGCTGATCGTTTCCTCGAGCTCGTTTTGGATGGCATCGTGGCTTGATTGCTCTCGCGCCTCGGAGATCACCACCATCGACAGCTCGTCGTGGAGGGCGGCCTCGATCAGCGGTCCGATCCGGAGGGTGCCTTCGCCGTAGGGGAGGTGTCTCACTTCCCCACCGGCGTTGAAGAGGTTGTCGGTGAATTGGGTTTGCAGCGGGTCGATCATCCAGCCGGGAAAGCTCCCGCGAATGAAGCCGATAACCGATTCGAATGCTTCGACGCTGGTGAGGGCTCCGCCGGTCTGGGCGTGGACGTGAGCCCAGTCGACGATCGGCCGGATGAAGCTGAACTCGTCGGCCAGAAGGGCGATATCACCGAGGGTTCCGAAGTTCCGCTCGGCCCCGCTCGTCTCGAGCCCGAGACCGACCCCCATCTGCTCGATCTTGGGGCTGATCCTTCGCAGTCGCTCCTGGATCATTCCGGTCAACACTTCGGGGTCGCGGCCCTGGGCGGCACCGAAGTGGGCGCAGATGATGCGACTGCCGAGAGCCCGGCCCAGCTTCATCGTGTGCTCGAGGGCGGCCAGGCATTGTTTCGCCCTGTCCTCGTCTTCGACGGTGAGTACGGCGAAGTAGGGAGCGTGGACAGATACCCAGATGTCGCGCTCTCGGGCGAGATCGCCGAACCGTTGACATCGCTTCTCCTTCCAGGGGAAGGCGGTGACGAAGGCGAGCTCGAAAGCGTTGTGGCCCTTCTTGACGAGATCGTCGAGGAACGCGGCGTCGTCTTCCGGTTTGCCGCGTGGAAGGCCCGAGATCCCGAAGCGAATCTGGGCCGGCATTTCGGCGAGGATAAAGGAGGGCTGGCGGAACTAGTCAGGTTGTGTGTAATCGCGACCACCCTGACGTGTCTTGCTCGACGTGCCGAAGAGATGGGGATGAGCACGACGACTCTCGCCACCAAACAGATGATTCCCCTCCTGGGGATGATGTGGCGCGGGATGTGGGGCGCCACTGCTGCCACCGCAGCTGCTCAGGTCATCGCTGCCGACGAAGACAGCGACGACGAAGAAACCGCCGCCTGATTCCTCGCCGTTCATCGAACGGCCTCCCATACCTAGGGTGACCCCTGATGCCCGCCGTCACCAAGAGTCCGGCGCTGCGAGCGTTTTGGCGGCTTCACCGGTTCCTGCTCCGAATCAGCAATGGCCGCTTCTTCACCCGGCTCGGGCCGGGACGCCAGTTGCTGTTGACCACCAGAGGACGTAAATCTGGCGAGCCGAGGCAAGTAGGCCTTACCTACCTGGCCGATGGTGATTGGTGGGTAGTGATCGCCTCCAATGCCGGGGAGGACTCGAACCCGGCCTGGTGGCTGAATCTTCTCGCCGAGCCAACAGCCACGGTGACAGTCGGTGGCGAAACCATCCCGGTCACTGCTCGTGAACTGGAAGAGCCCGAGCGCTCATCGTTCCTCTCTCGCTTTGTTTCAGAGATCGACGCCAGCTACGCCGAATACCAGCGGCGAACGGCGCGCAGACTCCCTGTGATAGCGCTAGGCCGTGCGGCGGCTGCGAGTCCAGAAGGCGGTTCCCACAAGTAGGAGTAGCGAAGCTGCCAACGGAATCGGCCCTGAGCCGAAAATAACCAAGACGCCGTAGAAGACGCTGAGCACCGACACCATCCACAGCGGGACAGTCGCTTCCCGAATCGCGTAGAACAGTGACAGGCCCGCAAAAGCAGCGAAGAAGAAGCCGCTGCTTTGGCCGGTCGCTATTCCGACTCCGATCAACAAGGCGGCCGGAATCGCGATGAGCCAAAACCGGTTGTCCCAATGCAACGTCGCCGAACCTACTCGCCGGCAGTGAGCGAGCCGGTGTCGGATGACTTTGCTGGCTGGTTCAATAGAGGCGGGCCCGTAGCTCAAGCAGGCAGAGCAGGGGACTTTTAATCCCAAGGTTGAGAGTTCGATTCTCTCCGGGCCCACCGGACACAAATCAATGCTGACGGGAACCGCTTGTCATTGTGGATAATGGCGGAAGCACACGGAGGTCCTCGATGCAGACCAGCTCCATTCCCTCCGCCCCAGATGCCCAATCCCCTGCAGGAGCGGAAGTCCGGTATCTGGTGGAAGGCCCAACCGGCAACATGATCCACTCCACCGTCCCGCCCGGTCAGGCCAATAGGGCAACCGTCCACGCCACAGTGAGCGAGTTCTGGCACGTTCTGTCTGGCGAGGGCCAGATTTGGCGGCGAGGGGAACCGACCGCTCCTGAAGGCTGACTCCAGACGTCGCCCTGCGTAGATCCGCCTCACGACACCAACGAACACCGCGTCGTACGCTGCGACTGAGAGGAGAAGAAATGGCCGATCCGGTGGACGACATCATCGGGGACTACCGAGGGTTCGCGGCACAGCAGCACCACCGGCTGCTCGCCCGGGGTATCGACATCCGGCCATACTCGCTCAGCCACCTGGCATACCGCGTGCCAGAGTGGGACCAGTACATCCACCTGCGCACGCTGCTCGAACGCCACGCCAGCTCGAACGTCGAAAACGTTTGGAACGGTCGGCCGATCTCATTGATCCTTCTTGCCACCCCGCTCGAGGTCCTCGAGGGAATGAGCGTGCCGCTGATCGAACTCATCCCACCGGTCCACCAGCGCGTCTACAAGATGGGCCTCGAGCATCTCGGAGTGGTCATTGGGGAGGAGGTGGATGCCTTCTCGAGGGAGCATCGCGACGTCTTAACCGGTCAGCAGTTCCAGAACGAGCACAACGAGCCCTACTACGTCCTCTTTGAGGACTTCACCCACGTGAAGTTCCACCGCCGTCCGCTGCACGACGTCCTCGTCCTCCAGGGAGCCACATTCGATGGAATCGTCCATGTCGATGACTGGGTCCCACAGCGCCTCGTAACGGCTACCGGCCCACACCCTCTGCCGCGGTGAGCGTGAGAGTACGCCCTATTCAAGTCATTTGACTATTTAGTCAACTTGAACATAACCTGGCAGGGTGCGCCGGGTGCTGGCTCTTGAGTCTCGGGAACAGATCGAGCTGCTTGGGGACGACCTCAAGCTGGCCATCCTCGAACAGGCGATCCGTCCCACGACCGTGTCCGCGATGGCGGTCGCACTCGGAGTTCCCCGGACTCGGCTTTATCACCACGTCAAGCGCTTGTTGGACAACGACCTGTTGCGGGTCGTCAAGCAGCGCCAGGTGGGACCGGTTGTTGAGAGTCAGTATCAAGCGACTGCGGTCAACTACCGGGTGTCGAAGCGGCTCCTCGAATCCCTGTCCATATCCGAAGTCGGGGCTGTCCTCGTCTCCTTGGTATTCGGCCCGGCCAAGGCGGAGTTCGTCACGGCATTGCAAGACGGCCTGTTCTCATTGATGGACTCAAAACGCCGGCGGGAAGTCCAAGTCGCCCGGCATCACATGATGCTGACTCCCGCCGAGCTGAACCAACTCATTGGAGAACTCGAGGAGCTTTACGCCCGCTACGACCCCGATCCGCAGATCGAGCGGGAGGGAACGATCCCGGTGGCGGCTGTGAGCGTCGTCCATCCCCGCCGTAGCAGATCGGGGTGAGGACGCTCCTCGCCAATGTTGGATTCCGGCGACTGTGGATGTCCCACGTCATTTCCACTTTTGGAGACTCAGTGACTGCCTTGGCTCTCCTCCTGACCGCTCAGCGGCTCACCGGCTCGACCGCAGCCGTGGCTACCACTGCCATCGCCATCGCTCTTCCTCAGCTCCTGTTCGGGCTCTTCTCCGGAGTGTTGGTCGACCGCTGGGACCGTCGGCGGATCATGGTCTCTTCAGACCTGGTGCGAGCTGGCCTGGTCCTCGGTTTCGTTGCGATCAACTCGGCCGACCTGATGTGGCTCCTGTATTTCATTGCGTTCGTCCAGGCCACAGTCGGCACACTCGACAACCCAGCTCGGTCGGCGGTGCTTCCTCAGATCGTCGGGGAATCGACTGACCAGTCACCTTCCGGCTCCAACCTATTGGCGGCCAACTCGCTGTTTCAAAGCAGCGCGATCGTGGCCGGGGTACTGGGAACCGCCACCGCCGGTCTCGTTGCCGGGCTCGCCTCCACCATGACTCCGCTCTTCGTCCTCGACGCAGTTACTTATGTCGTGTCGTCGACCCTGGTAGCCAAGCTCGTCATTGAGAAGAGGGCGGCGACCGACTTGGGCCAACCGGCCAAACGGATCTGGTCCGAGCTGCGCTCGGGACTCCGTTTGGTCACATCCTCGAGATCACTGAGGACTGTTCTGGTGGGTGCCGGAGTCGTGATGCTCGGTCTCGGTGCGGTCAACGTGCTTCTAGTGCCATTCATCGTCAACGAACTTGCCGTGCCTGAGACCTGGTTCGGCTTGCTTGAGGCCGCCCAGGTTTCATCGATGGTTCTGGCCGGCCTATTGGTGGCGTCCATCGGCAAACGAATTCGCCCGGGGACATTGCTTCCGGTCGGACTAACGGGAATCGCCGTGTTCGTGACGGCCATGAGCCTCGCCTCCAGCGTCTGGCATCTGATCGTCCTTCTATTTGCCGTGGGCTGGTTCGTATCGCCGACCCAAGGTGCCGTCTCGACGATCATCCAGAGCGAAGTCCCGGCCGCATCGCTTGGCAGGGTCAGCTCCAGCCTGGGAACCGTGGTGACCACCGCTCAGGTCGTCTCCATGGCCCTGGCCGGAGTTGCGGCGGAGCTGCTCGGTCTGCGGACGGTGTTCGTCATCGCCGGTGGTATCACTCTCTTGTCCGCTGCTCTCACCTACCTCGGACAACGAACGTCGCAGGATTTGGTCGCCGCCGCTAACTAGTCCCCGGGGTTGGATCGAATACGGGCCTCCGGGAACCCAGCCCAAACGGCCGATGGTGGGGAATGGACCGATTCAAAGAGCTTTGCAGGGGCTTTCAACGGAAGCTGCTCGGCCAAGGAAACGCCAGCCACTACGGGGACCTGGCTTGGGTGGTCCGACCGGAATTGGCGACAAGCATTCCCCGGCGCGCGTGGCGCGAGGAGCTTGACCGAATCGCGGTCACCACCCTCGGCGACCAAGTGTTGATCGACAGCTAGCCCACTGCCGATCCGAGCAATTCTTCTTATCCTCTCGGGTCGTGAATGAGCAAGTCGAACTAACTCTTCAGCTGGTTGAAGCCACCGACGCCGAGACGCTCGATCGAGCTACGCAGAGCCTGCGTCGCGATCTGAATGAGATCGACTTGGTGCAGGCACGCCCCACCGATACCGCCAGCGTCCCCGGGGCCAAGGGAGACCTCAACCTTCTGGGAACCCTTTCGGTCACCATGGTGAGCGCAGCGATTCCACACGTAATAGCCCTCATTAGCCGATGGCTTAGTGATCGGGGACGTTGCGTGGTTCGAATTGACAAGCCCGACGGCACTTCACTCGAGATCCAGCACAGCCTGAAGAAAGACGAGATCGAGCGTATCGTCGCCAGCCTTGTCCCCAAGTAAGACATGACCAGCACCCCTCGCCGGCTGGCTTTGGTGATCGCCACAACCGAATACGACGACAGCCGGCTGCTCCGCTTGGGAGCGCCTTTGGCCGACGCCCTCGAATTGGCCCGGACTCTGAAGGAGCACGGTGACTTCGACGTCGAAACGCTGATCAATGCCGAGGCGCAAACGGTCCAGAGACGCATTGAGCGCTTCTGCAAAGCGGGACGGCAGAGCGCCGACACCATCCTCGTCTACTTCACCGGACACGGAGTCAAAGATGATGACGGCAACCTTTACTTTGCTCTTCGTGACACGGACCGCGACCTATTGAGGACGACCGCTGTCTCCGCCGAATTGTTGGCGGCGGTGATGGACGAGAGCCCTGCCCGTTCCCAGCTCCTGATGCTCGACTGCTGCTACTCCGGCGCTTATGCCCGTGCGCTGCGCCCCAAAGGCGAAGAAGACGCCGGGCTCGGTGACCAGTTCGCCTCTTCCCCGGCAGCTCGGGGTCGGGTGGTGCTGGCGGCCTCGGGAGCCATCGAGCAAGCGTGGGAGGAAGACGCCGGTTCCATCTACACCCGAGCAGTGGTGGACGGGATACGGACCGGCCGCGCCGACCTCGACGGCGATGGCCGCATCACCGCCAGCGAACTCCACGCCCACGTCAGCGAGAATCTCCGAAGCGAAGGGCGGCAGACTCCGCGCAAGTTCGAATTCGACGATGCCGGGAGCCTGCTGGTCGCCCGTCGGGGTGAGGCGCCACCAATCGTTCCGAGCATGCCCGCCGCAAAGAGAGCAAAGCGACCCGCGGTCCGAGAAAGGCAGATCACTCCCTCAAATCGAAAGGCTCCGGCCTGGATCCCTGGGATGATGGCGGTGGCCCTCGCCGCGGTGCTCGGAACCCTGTGGCTGAGCGGAGGGATTGGCTTCCTTCCTTCGCCCTTGATCGAGGTCACCACCACGGCCGCCGTAGTGGTGCCACCACCTCCAACTGCCGTTGCATCGGCGACCACAGTCAGCACCGCAGTTGAGTGGCAGGTAGCGATCGACGAGCAGTTCACCGTTAACGACCGGGAATGGGCCGAGGGCGATTTCGGCGACACCTCCGCTGACTGGTTCTTCCGATTCGTCGGGGGAACGTACGAGGGGGGTTTCACCACAGGGACGTCCGATCTGACTTACTACAGCACGGTTCCGTTTACTCCCGAATCGAGGCCCTTGTACATCGAAACTGAAACCACGAGCTATTCGGCAGGCAGCCAATGCGGAATTGCGTTGCAAAACGCGGATGGATCGCTGACGGCAGTAGGAATAGGCAGTGGCGAGGTCGTCGCCCGTCATCATGTTGAGAACGAGATCGCCAATTCCGGGTCGTGGCCGGTACCTTTAGCAGGACCAACTGAGACCCAACTAGGGCTTTGGATCGACGGGTCAATTGTCACGATCTATATCGATGACCGCGAGCTGGCGAGCTTCGATGAGCCTTCGCTCACAGACATCTCCGCGATTGGAGTCGGCCTGATCGGTGGGACCGACGTGTATTGCGGGTTCGATTACATCGTCGCTCAAGAAGGTGACTGACAACCTCGCCGCCGCGGCTGAAGTGTTGAAGGGAGCACTTCCGATCCTGGCTTTCACCGGAGCTGGGATCTCAACCGAGTCGGGCATCCCCGACTTCCGCGGCCCTAACGGCCTCTGGACCAAGATGGATCCGGCCGATTTCACCATCGAGAAGTATCTGGCCGATCCCGAGCGGCGGAAGCGAGGATGGAGGATGCACGCCGAGGGATCGCTGTGGGGAGCACGGGCGACCCTGACTCCAAACGCCGCTCACCTCGCCCTGGTCGACCTCTATCGAGATCAGCGTCTCGTCGGTTGCGTCACGCAGAACGTCGACGGCCTCCACCTCCAAGCTGGTCTTCCCGAGGAAGCGGTTGCCGAAGTGCATGGCCACGTTCGCGCCGTTCGTTGCTACGACTGCGGGCTCACCTGGCCCACCGAGGAAATCCTGGTGCGGGTTGATCAAGGTGAGGAGGAGCCGCGGTGTGAGATCTGCAGAGGGGTCATCAAAACCACCACCGTTATGTTCGGCGAGAATCTCCCACAGGCAATCGTCGATAAGGCTTGGGCGCTTGCCTCCCGGGCTCGATCGGTCCTCGCCATTGGCACCACCCTCGGGGTGTGGCCGGCGGCGGAGATTCCCTTTTCCATGGTTCAGTCCGGAAAGCCCCTGGTAATCGTCAACGAGGGCGAGACCGAGATGGATCGCCTGGCGACCGTCCGACTCGAGGGAAAGGCGGGGGCGACGGTGAGCGAGTTGGCCAGGAGCATTTAACGGTGAAGCTGATTCCTTTGGAGCAAGAAATGCTCCCCGCCCTTTACGACCTTTATCGCCGGATCGAGATCTTCGACCAGATCCCGATCGTCACCCCTTGGGAGGAGATCGCCGAGATGGCAGACGATCCCCATCTCGACCTACCCAACGACGGTCGCCTGGCTCTGATCGACGACCAGGTCGTGGGCTTCTGCCACGTCATCCGTCGGCCGGGAGAGTCCGATCATGCCCGCGCCTTCCTCGTCGGCGGGGTTGACCCCGACTATCGCCGGCAAGGCATCGGCAGCGCGCTGCTTTCCTGGGAGATGGATCGGGGGGCACAGATATTGCGCCGGGAGTCGCCCCACGTTCCCCGCTTCCTCCGCACCTTTGCCTTCGACTTCGAACAGGCCGCCATCGCCCTCTATGAGCGCCATGGGCTTACTCCGATTCGGTCCTTCGCCGAGCTGATCCGGCCCCTGCATGAGCCTGTACCCACAAGACCAGTTCCAGGCATCGACATCGTCAGCTGGGAGGACGGACGTTATGAAGAGGCTCGGCTGCTGCTGAACCTGGCCTTCCGCGACCATTGGGGTTCGACTCCCCGCGACGGCGCTGCCTGGGACCATTTCATCAGAGGCACTGGCACCCGTCTCGATCTTTCGTGCATGGCGCTGGCCGGCGATCGCCTGGTTGGCGTGACGGTCAATGCTCATTTCCCATCCGACCAGGAGATCACCGGGCGCCGAGATGGCTGGATCGGTCATCTCGGCACCCACCCCGAATTCCGCAAGCGCGGGATCGCTTCGGCTCTGATCGAGCGGTCTTGCGCTCAATTCAGTGAGGCTGGCTTCGACCACGCCCTGATCGGCGTCGACTCCGCCAGCCTCACCGGTGCCTATCGCCTATACGAAAGTCTCGGCTTCCGACCGCTGCATCGACAGGTGCAGCATCAGATCGAGGTCTAACCGGTGATGGGCTCGCCATCGGGTCCGATGACCCACCAGATGTCGCCTACCCCTTGGCCGTTGATGTCGCCCGGGGCGGCGTCAGCCGCGAAGTAATAGAGTGGCCAGCCGTTGTAGGTGACCTGCATGGTCCCGTCGCCCCGATCGGCCAGGCCCAGGAGCGAAGCGTCGAGGCCCTCCCCCGCCGCAACCTCGGTGGTGAGCGGCGGCCAGTTGGCGGCGCAATCGTCAAAGCAGGTCGGGTCGCCCTGCTCATCGGGCGTGAAGATGTAGAGGGTTGACCCCTCCGCATCGGTGATGATGTCGCCCAGATCGGTCGAGGAAACCGCCAGGGCTTCCCCTTCCGCTGTTGCCATGGTGGTGGCAGCGGCGGTTGTTTCGGGAGCGGCGGTGGTCTCAGCAGGGGCAGCGGTAGTAACGGCGTCGGCGGTGGTGCCGGGAGCGGCGGTGGTGGCGACGCCGCCTCCTCCGCAGGCAGCGACGATCAAGACGATGATGGCTATTAGGGCTCGATTTGTTTTCATATTTCCAACCTCCAGAGAGCCATACGGCAGTAGTCGAAGCTCTGGTTCCCGGTCTGCTTGAGATCACCGCCAAGTAGCCTGATGGCCAAGAACCATGGGATATAAGGCACCTCTCGAAGACATCGACTTCACCCTCAACCACGTTGTCGACCTGGCGGCCGTCGCCAAGCTCAACGGCTTCCAGCATGCCGATCCCGAGACCGTACGGGGAGTGCTGGAGGAGGCGGGACGATTTTTCTCAGAGGTCATCGCCCCTTTGAACACCGTCGGCGACAAGCAGGGAAGCCGCCTCCAATCGGATGGAACCGTCAAGACCCCTGAGGGCTTTCGGGCCGCCTACGCCAAGTTCGTCGAAGCGGGCTGGGGCGGCGTCCATGTCGACGAGCGCTGGGGTGGCGGCGGCCTTCCCTACATCGTCGGGGTCGTTATCCAGGAAATGTTCAAGTCCGCCAATATGGCCTTCTCGCTTTGTCCCCTCCTCACCCAAGCCGCCATCGAGGCGCTCAGCCAGCATGGATCCGAGAAGCAGCAAGCCACTTATCTGGAAAAGCTGGTCTCCGGCGAGTGGAGCGGAACGATGTGCCTCACCGAACCCCAAGCTGGCTCCGACGTCGGGGCACTGACCACCAGAGCCGAGCCCCAGGGCGACGGCACCTATCGCCTCTTCGGCCAAAAGATCTTCATCACGTGGGGTGAGCACGACCTCACCGAGAACATCGTCCATCTCGTCCTGGCCCGCACGCCCGATGCCGCCCCCGGCACCAAAGGGATCTCGCTCTTCCTGGTTCCCAAATTCATTCCCAACGCAGAAGGCGAACCCGGCGAGCGCAACGACCTCAAAGTGGTGTCGATCGAGCACAAGATGGGCATCCACGCCTCACCCACCTGCGTCCTCTCCTTCGGCGACGAGGGCAAGGGTGCTCTCGGATTCCTGATCGGAGAAGAGCAATCGGGAATGCGATACATGTTCACGATGATGAACACGGCTCGGATCGGAGTCGGGATCGAAGGTCTTTCGATTACGGAAGCCGCTTATCAGAAGGCACTGGAATTCTCCCGGGTGCGAGTCCAGGGCCGGCCGGTGGGCGAACACGAGGACGCCGAGATCATCGAGCATCCCGATGTCCGGCGGATGCTTCTCACCATGCGTGCCTACAAAGAGGCCCTCCGCGGGGTTCTCTATTACAACGCCTATCAACTCGATCGCGAGCGCCACGGCGAGAGCGAAGAGGATCGGCAACGAGCAAGCGAACTGGTCGCGCTATTCACCCCCATCTCCAAGGCCTGGTCCACCGACGTCGGAGTCGAGATGGCCTCGATCGGAATCCAGGTTCACGGAGGCATGGGGTTCATCGAGGAGACCGGAGCCGCCCAGTTCTATCGCGACATCCGCATCGCCCCCATTTACGAGGGAACCAATGGCATCCAGGCCATCGATCTCGTCAGCCGCAAGCTCGGCATGCGCCAGGGCCAGGTTCTGTCCGAGTTGCTCGACGAGATCCAGCGGACTGCGGGCGAGTGTGGACCTGACCTCGCCGACCTCGCCGCCCCGTTGCTGGAGGCACTGACGGCGGCGCGCCAGGCCACTCAGCATCTCCTGGCGGTCGGCGATCCCAACGACGCCCTGGCAGGAGCAACTCCCTACTTGGAGATGTTGGGTTTGCTGCTGGGAGGTTGGGTTCACACCCTGTCGGCACTCTCGGCGTCGCAAAAGCCCGAGGACGACTTCATGCGGGGGCGGCTGGGCTTGGCGCGTTTCTATAACACGCAGATCCTCCCGAAGGCCGCGGCTCTCCTGCCGGCGGTCACCGCCCCTCAGACTCAACTGGCAGAGTCCTTCCTCTAATCCATGGACATCGCCGGCAAGGTGGCGGTGGTAACTGGGGCAGGGAGCGGGATCGGAGCCGCCTTGACCCGATCATTCTCCGGCAACGGGGCCAAGGTGATGGCCGCCGACATCGACCTCGGCCGGGCAGCTGAGATCGCCAGCGAAACCGGGGCTTACCCGATTGGGGTCGATGTTTCCCAGGAGGAAGACAACATCCGTCTCATCGAGGAGACGGAAGCCCAGCTGGGGCCGATCGACCTCTTCTGCGCCAATGCCGGTATCGCGTACGAAGGTTCCGAGCAGAGCCCAGACGAGGAGTGGGAGCGGATGTGGCGGGTGAACTTTCTCTCCCATGTCTACGCCGCCCGCCACCTCTTCCCCCGCTGGCAGGAGCGAGGCGCCGGCTATTTTCTCGTGACCGCGTCGGCGGCAGGCCTCCTGACCAACATCGGCGCCGCCCAATACTCGGTGACCAAGCACGCTGCTGTGGCCCTGGCCGAATGGCTGGCGGTTACCTACGGCGACGATGGGATCAAGGTTTCCTGTCTTTGCCCGCAAGGGGTTCTGACCCCGATCCTGGAGCAGGAGGGCGAGACCAGCGAGTACCTGCGGGCATCGGCCATCACGCCCGAGGCTGTGGCGGAGTCGGTTGTGGAGGGCCTGGCTGCGGAGCGCTTCCTCATCCTGCCTCATCCGGAGGTGGCCGGCTACGAGCAGCGCCGGGCGGAGGACCGCGACGGCTGGCTCGAAGCAATGCGCCGGCTCCGGCGTAACCTTCGCGGGCGATGAACAAGCGGCGAGTAGCCATCACCGGGGTCGGAATCGTCAGCCAGCCGGGGATCGGAGTCGCTGACTTCTGGAAGGGACTCCAGACCGAACCCGTTCCAGGCCAGCATCACGAGATCACCAACTGGGATCCGGAGCAATGGATGCCGCGCAAGGAAGCCCGTCGCGTTGATCGGTTCGCCCAGATGGCCCTCGTGGCGACAGAAGAGGCGATGAAGCAAGCGGGTTCCTTGACCGCCACCACCGATCGGATCGCGGTGGCGATTGCCAGCGGGATCGGAGGCTTGGCAGCTCTGGAGGAACTTGTCGAAAGCTCCTACGACCCGGAGCGTCGTCCTTCCCCGTTGTTGATACCGATGATGATGTGCAACGCCGCCGCCGCCGCAGTTTCGATCAAGTACGGATTCGGCGGTCCGGTGACCACTCAGGTGGTGGCCTGTGCCGCCGGAGCTCAAGCGATCACCGACGCCCTCCGCACCGTGCAATGGGGCTACGCCGACGCCGCCATCGCCGGTGGCTGCGAAGCCGCCGTTCGCCAGCCCGCCGTCGCTGGCTTTCTCTCTTCGAAGGCGATGTCACCAACTACCACCGCCCGACCTTTCTCAGTCGACCGTGACGGAATGGTCCTCGGAGAGGGCGCCGGCATCTTTGTCATCGAGGAATGGGAGATGGCGCATGCCCGCGGGGCCGCGATTCTGGCCGAGCTCGCCGGCGCCTCGGCCACCGGCGATGCTCACCATCTCACGGCCCCACATCCCGAAGGGGAGGGAGCCGAGCGCGCCATCCGCTTGGCCCTGGCCGACGCCGGTCTCGAAACTGCTGATGTGGGATATGTCAACGCCCATGGCACCGGAACCGATCTCAACGACCGGACCGAAGGAGCGGTGATCTCCAGAGTCTTCGACCCCCAACCACCGGTGTCCTCGATCAAAGGCAGCACCGGACACGCCTTAGGGGCGAGTGGGGCCATCGAAGCGGTGGCTTCGGTCCTTGCTATCACCAACCGCGAGCTGCCGCCCAACCTCGGTATGACCCGTCAGGATCCTGAGATCCCGCTGACCGACATCGTCACCGAGCCGAGACGGTTTGATCCCGCCCCGGTGATCACCAACTCCTTCGGCTTCGGCGGCCACAACAGCGTCCTCGTTATCTCGCCGCCGTCGTAACCTGAGAACACACACGGGAGCCCCACCTGGGGCTGAGAGGGAGAACCACTCCGACCGTAGAAACCTGATCCGGATAATGCCGGCGTAGGGAGGAGATCGATGAAGCGACTAGTGCTGTTGGTGGTCTGGGCGGCGACCGCTTTCGGGTGCGCATCCGACGAACCGGTGACCCTCACTTTGATCTCTCACGACTCCTTCGCCGATGCGGTGACCGAGGAGACCTTCGCCGCTTTCACCTCCGAGACAGGTGTGGCGGTGGAGGTGCTGGCGGCTGGAGACACCGGAGCCATGGTCAACCAAGCGATCCTCACCAAGGACAACCCGTTGGCCGACCTGCTCTTTGGCGTCGATGACACGTTCTTGCAGCGCGCGGTCGACGCAGAGATTTTCGGCGGCGAGGTCAGTGCGATTGACTACGGCGACGTCTGCATCAACTACGACCGCGAGGCGTTTACGACCAGCCCGCCGCCAGAAACGCTCGACGACCTCACCGCCCATGCCAACCAGCTCGTAGTGGAGGACCCGTCGCTCTCCTCACCGGGCCTGGCATTCCTGCTCTCGACGATCGACCGCTATGGAGAGGGTTGGGTCGACTACTGGACTACCTTGCGCGACAACGGTGTGCTGGTCGCCCCGGGGTGGTCGGAGGCCTACTACGGCGAATTTTCGGGCGGGGCCGGAGAAGGTGACCGGCCCCTCGTGGTTTCCTATGCGTCGTCTCCCCCGGCGGAAGTGATCTTTGCCGATCCTCCGGTGGAAGAACCGCCGACGGCGGTTATGACAGACGGCTGCTACCGACAGACCGAATTCGCCGGAGTCCTGGCCGGGACCGACCACCCTGATGAGGCAGCAGCGTTGATCGACTTCATGCTCAGCGTGCCATTCCAGGAAACCATTCCGCTCACCTGGTTCGTCTACCCGATCAACAAGGAGGCCGCGTTGCCTCCGGCATTTGTCGAGAACACGGCGGTGCCGAGCGACCCGGTGCAGATGGATCCGGCCACGATCGATGAGAATCGCGAGCAATGGCTGGAAGAGTGGTCCGAAATCTTCGGATAGCGCTCCTCTGGGGGCTACCGCTCCTCTTCATTGGCTATCTCTTCGTTTATCCGCTGACGCGGATTCTGGCCGAGTCGCTCACCGGTGAGGGCTTCGCCCAAGTCCTCGATCGGGAGCGATTTCGCAACGCCGCCTGGTTCACCGTGTGGCAAGCGGTGGTCTCGACTGTTCTCACCCTGATCGCCAGCCTCCCACTCACCTGGGCGATATCGCGTTTCAACTTCAGAGGCAAGCAACTCGTTCGCGCATTGGTCACCATCCCCTTCGTTCTTCCGTCGGTGGTGGTGGCAGCGAGCTTTCTCGATCTGCTGCCGCCCGGAGTGGTCGCCATCCTCGCCGCTCACGTGTTCTACAACGTGGCGGTTGTGGTCCGCACCGTTGGCGGCGTGTGGAGCAGGATCGATCCCCGAGTGGAGGATGCCGCCGCCACCTTGGGGGCATCACCGTGGCGAGTCTTCCGCTCCGTGACCCTGCCGCTCCTTCGACCCGCTCTTGCCTCTGCCGCCGCCATCGTTTTCCTGTTTTGTTTCGCCTCCTTCGGCACGGTTCTTATCTTGGGCGGGGGGCGAATTCGAACGATCGAGGTCGAGATCTACCAGCAAGCGGTGACCTTTCTCAACCTTCCGGTGGCAGGCGCGCTCGCCGTTCTGCAACTGGTCTTCGTGCTGACGGCGCTGGTGGTGGCCAACCGGCTGCAGCGCCGGATCGGTGTCGACTTGGCGGCCGAAGTCACCCTCCCGCCCCCCGGCCCTCGACATCGGCTCGCCGTCGCAGCTTCAGTACTCATCACGCTGGGTTTTCTGGCAGTGCCCCTGGCATCGCTGGTGAGCAGCTCGATCAGCCGCCGCGGCTGGAGCGGACTGGCGGGCAACGCCGCCAGTGCTCTCAGCCCCGGGCAGGCGATCGGCAACTCGCTCCTCTACGCGGCGATCGCCACGATCATCGCTACCGGAGTCGGGTTGGCGGCGGCGCGGATAATCGAAAGGCGAGGGGGAGGATGGCTCGACACCGCTCTCATGCTCCCACTGGGGGTGTCGGCGGTCACGATTGGATTTGGCTTCCTCCTCGCCCTCGACCAACCCTTTGACTTGCGCGGGTCGTTCATCCTGGTGCCCTTGGCTCACGCGTTGGTGGCAACACCCCTCGTCGTGAGGGCGGCGCTCCCTCTCCTCCGATCGATCAGACCCGAGCTGCGAGAAGCAGCCCGGGTGCTGGGCGCCTCCCCGGCCCTCGTGTGGAAGGAGATCGACTTTCCGATCATCGCCCGGGCCTTGGCAGTGGGGGCAGGCCTGGCGGCGGTGGTTTCTCTCGGCGAGTTCGGTGCCACGTCCTTCGTCGCCCGACCCGCGAGTGTCACCGTGCCGACGCTGATCTTCCGCTTGCTCGGCCGCCCGGGGACATCTTCTT
Organism: Acidimicrobiia bacterium; assembly: GCA_036556085.1. Taxonomy (GTDB): domain Bacteria; phylum Actinomycetota; class Acidimicrobiia; order Spongiisociales; family ZC4RG35; genus JACCTH01. Next base: position 60,227 of record DATBKE010000116.1, read on the forward strand.
TTGGAACTGCGATGGCCCTGGCGGTGATCCTGGCGGCGATGACCGCCTCGCTGGTGTTGTTGATCGATCGCCTCCGGGGTAGCGAGGCGGGGACCTTTTGATGCTCTCGGTCAGAGACGTCTCGGTCGAATTCGGAGCCAAGGTCGCCCTTGATCGGGTCTCACTCGACCTCGGACAGGCTGAGATTCTTGCCCTTTTGGGCCCGTCGGGCTCGGGGAAGTCGACCCTGCTTCGGGCCATCGCCGGCCTTGAGGAAATCACCACCGGAACGATCACCTTCGAAGAGGAGGACTTGGCTGGCGTTCCCACTCACTTGCGCGGTTTCGGCCTCATGTTTCAGACCTATGCCCTCTTTCCGCACCTCACCGTCGCCGGCAACGTCGCCTTCGGCCTGCGGATGGCCAATCTGGAACCGGCTTCGATCAAGTCCCGGGTCAGTGAGGTGCTCGAGTGGGTGGGTCTGAGCGAACTCGCTAGTCGACGAATCGAGCGCTTGTCGGGCGGGGAGATGCAGCGGGTGGCGCTGGCCCGGACCCTTGCTCCCAATCCCCGGCTGGTGATGCTCGACGAGCCGGTAGGCGCTCTCGATCGGCGACTGCGGGAGCGACTGGTGGAGGACATGGCCGACTCGTTGCGAGAGACAAAGCTGGGAGTGATCTACGTCACTCATGATCACGATGAGGCGCGGGTAATCGCCGATCGAGTGGCGTTGATGAACAACGGTCGTATCGTCCAGACGGGGACCTATCAGGAAATTGCCGAACGCCCTGCCGACGCCTGGGTGGCCGACTTCGTCGCCTCCTCCTAGATCGCCCCCATCGCTTCGGCAAAACCAGGAGGCGGCCGGCTCAGCTTTCCTTCCCGATTGGTGAAGGCCGCCCGCAAGTCGAGGCTGGCGATGAGCTGATCCTGGCGGCGGATCTCCTGGGACCAGCGCGAGCTGGCGCGTGACACCTCTGTGACCTTGGTCTCAATCACCAGATCCTCATGCAAGGTTGCCGAGGCGAAGAAGCGAGCGGTCAACTCGACGAGAACGATCTGGAACCCTGCCTCTCCCATCACGTCGAGCCCAAAGCCCACCGCCGCCAACGCCTCCACGCGGGCCGCCTCGAAGTATTGGAGGTAGGCCGTGTGGTTGACGTGGTTGTAAGGGTCGAGTTCGTAAAAGCGCGGGCGGATCGAAAACCGGTGAGCCACCGGCCGACATTAGGTCGGGCTAATCGTGTCGAGCGATGCAGAACTCGTTGCCATCGGGATCGGCCATCACCCTCCAATGAAAGCCCCCAATGTCATGGTCCTCGACCTGGCTGCCGCCCAGTTCGAGAATTCTTGCCGAGGCGGCGTCGATGTCTTTGACACTGGTGTCGAGGTGGAGGCGACGTCGGCCGGGAGTTGGATCGGCGACCCTTTGAAACGCGATCGAGTAGCCACCCTGGCGCTGGCGACGGAGCCAGATGAAACCGTCGGTGCGATGTCCGACCTCTACACCGAGAAGCTGTGACCAGAAGGAAGCCAGCTTCTCCTCATCAGTCGTGTTGATGACGACCGAGGTCACCTCGACCACTGCCTCGTCAGTCATGCGATCCTCCTACTCTCGCCAGGTGCGCGCCTGGCTTCTCCACGACACCACCGGTATAGATGCCCTTGGCCTCGAAGACGTGCCAACCCCCGAGCCTGGTCCAGGACAGGCCCGAGTTCGGCTGAAGGTAGCTGGTCTCAATCATCTCGATGTTTGGGTGTCGATGGGACTTCCGAAGCCGAAATCACTCCCTCACATCTTGGGCGGAGACGGCGCGGGGATCATCGAAGCCCTCGGCCCGGGAGTGAGCGGATGGAAGGTGGGCGATGAAGTTGTCATCAATCCCTCGCTCTCCTGTGGCGAGTGCGAGTTCTGTCGCGCTGACAACATGGTCTTTTGTCGCCAGTACTCGATCCTGGGCGAGGTGGAGCCGGGCACTCTCGCCGAGCAGATCGTTGTTCCCGTCGCCAGCCTGATCGCCAAGCCGGCGGGGCTCAGTTGGGAGGTGGCAGGCACCTTCGGACTGGCCACCTCGACGGCTTATCGAATGCTCGCTCGGGCCGAAATCAAGGCGGGAGAGACCGCGCTGGTGGTAGGAGTGGGGGGCGGAGTTTCCTCGGCGGCGGCCCTCATTGCGCTGGCGATGGGGGCGCGGGTTCTGGTGACTTCGCGAGATCAGAAGAAGATCGCCTGGGCGATGGAGCACGGCGCAGATGCGGGCTTCGACTCCGGTTCGTCCTTCTCCGTCAATGTCAAGGAGGCGACCGGCCGGGGTGCCGACGTGGTGGTGGAGAACGTCGGCAAGGCGACCTGGGACCAATCGTTTCGCTCGCTGGCGCCCGGGGGTCGAATGGTGATCTGCGGGGCAACGGCCGGAAACAGGGTGGAACTGGCGCTTCCCGTCGTCTGGTTCAAGCAGCTGAAGATCATCGGCTCCACCATGGCCAATCGTTCGGAATTCGAGGCCGCGCTAGATCTCGTCGCTAGCGGTCGGGTGCAGCTTCCAATCGATCAGATCTTCCCCTTCGAAGAACTCCCGGCCGCCATGGAGCGTATTGATAAAGGTGAGCAGCTGGGCAAGGTCGGCATAAGAGTCTCCTGATGGCCGACTTCCTTCGAGTCAATCGCCGGCTCTTCCTCGCCACTTTGGGCAAAGGATCCATGGCCCTGGTCGTCTTCGGCGCCTGCGGCGATACCGGTGGCTCTGGGAGAACTCCGTCGACATCATCCGCAGTGCCCTCGACGACGGCTGGCGGCACGACCAGCTCTCCAGCTACTACTTCACCTGCCACGAGCTCAGCCTCTTCGACGACGTCACCTGCCGCTGACGCTCAATTCCAGCGCGTCAATCTGGGCTTCGTCTCGGCCTACATCGTTGTGCGCGGAAGCGAGGCGGCAATAGTCGACACCGGTGTCTCCGGAAGTGAGGGCGATATCGAGGCGGCGCTGGGAGAGGTGGGTCTGGGTTGGGAACAGGTTGGCCATGTCATCCTGACCCATCGACATCCCGACCACCAGGGAAGCACTCCGGCGGTGCTGGATGCAGCCAGCGGAGCGACTGGCTATGCCGGTGAAGGAGACCTCGACAGCATTACTGCTCCTCGCCAGCTCACCGCCGTGGTCGATGGTGACAATGTCTTTGGTCTCGACGTGGTCAGTACTCCCGGCCACACCGCCGGACATATCTGCCTGCTCGATCCGGTGGCCGGGGTATTGGTGGCAGGCGATGCATTGGTAGGTGCCGCGGGAGGCGTCGCGGCCCCCGATCCACAGTTCAGCTCCGACCATGACGAGGCGCTGCGATCGGTTGAGAAACTCGCCGGATTGGCGTACGAGCAGATTCTTTTTGGCCACGGCGATCCGGTGACGTCTGGCGGCTCGGGGTTGGTCGTCAACCTGGCCGCCGGCCTCTAGTACTGCCCCTCCTATACTTTCCCGCCGCAAGGAGAGCCGGTCCCTGTTCGGGGGTGTGGTGAAGCTTGGCCGTTCACGCCGGCCTGTCAAGCCGGAGGTCGCGGGTTCGAATCCCGTCATCCCCGCTAACCCAGATGATGACTTGCTCTCCTTTGGCCAGGTAGCTCAGTTGGGAGAGCGACGGTCTGAAAAACCGTAGGTCGGCAGTTCGATCCTGCCCCTGGCCACCCAAATACCCTCGATGGCCGACCTAGCCCAAGAAGCGATTGGGGGCGGGCAAGGAATCGCCTCAGGGGTCGCGACCGCTGGTGGTATAGCGATGTCCCGTGGGACTGGTCCATAGGTGATCGCCCGAGTCAAGCGGTTCGTGTTTCCACCCGCCCTCATGCCGGAGCATGTGATGATGGCGACAGAGGGGGACCAGGTTGCCGACCTCGGTCGGGCCACCTACTCCGTAGGGCTGACGATGATCGAGGTCGCAGTTCGAGGCCGGCATCCGACAGCTTGGAAAGACGCAGCGTCGATTTCGAGCCTCGACGAAACGCCTCTGACTCCTGGTGGGACGGCGCCGGGTGATGCCATTCGCCACTGGTAGACCCGAATCTGGGTCGGTGACGGTAAAACGCCACTCCCCGGCCACCTGCTCGGCCGCCACCTGACGACAGATGTCGGCGATGACGGGACCGAAGCCTCCAAGCTCGCCGGGGGTCTCGGCCAGGCCGACCAGCGTGGCGAGGTCGACCAGAAGATCAATGGTTCCCCTGCCGGTGGCATGGTCGACGACCTTGCCCATCAACAGGTCCAAGAAGACATCGGCTCGGATCTGGTCGAGAGTTCGACCATCGCTTCCGGCGAGGGAGAAGGCAATCTCAGTGATCCGCCGGAGTGCGGCCACAGCCTCGGGGGCCGCGAGGTCATAGCCCGAAAGGTGAGCCGTTCCCTCCTCGCTGGCCTCGAGTTCCACCCTCCGCTCGGCCAGGGCCTCTTCATAACGGCGCTGGGCGAGGTCGGGATCCGCTTCCACGCAGCGCTTGCGCAGGTAGGCGGCGAGCTGGCCCGAGGTCAATTGAGACGCCCGCTCGATCACCTCGGCTGCCAATGGCTGGGCGGTCTCGGGAGGGAGAGAGGCCAGACCCTTCACCAGCACCCCAGCCCTTCTCCGATCGATCCGTCCCCAGAGGAGGGCCGAGAAGACTGCCGGCAGGGCGAGAAGGCCGGAGGCAAAGGCGAGGTCGAGGGTGGCGGCCCGACGCGTGAGCCGGAGGGCAGAGCCGATCTCAGCCTCGGCGGCGCCATAGGCTGCCTCGATGTCCGCGGGATCGGTTTCCTCCTCCCAGGAGCGAGAGATGGAAACCATGTCCCGATAGACCTGGGCCTGGAAGTGAGAGGCCAGTCGTTGGTGGGCTCGCAAGACCAAGACCCGGTCATAGGAACCGAGCTCGCTGACATCGATCGTCGCCAGCACCTGGGCCAGGTCGCAACCGGGAGAAAGCCGGTCCAAATCCTCAGGAAGAACGCTGGTGCTAGTGTTGTAGCTATCGAACATTTGTACGATCAACCTACAAGACAGCTGGGACAGAATCCATCCCCCTGTCAGAACTTTCTCTGAAGAATCGAGAAGAACTTTTCCGCTTGGCTGGCTCGAGCGCCTTTCGGGATTAGCGTCGAAACATGGCCCCCGACGTACGGCTGACCGATCAAGCCGGGAAGCCCTGGGTTCTTGCCGATCATCTTGATGCCGCTGCCTTGCTGATCTTCCTCCGCGGCGACTGGTGATCGTATTGCAACGGCCAGCTGGTCAGCCTGGCGAGACTCCACCCTCAGTTTCTTGAAGCCGGGACCCGGCTCTTTGCTATTTCGATCGATTCGCCGAAGCAGAACTCGGCCATGATCGAGAAGTTGTCGTTGCCCTTCCCCTATCTCTCCGATCCTGATCGGTCCCAGGCGATCACACCCTTCGGAGTGGCCGACGAAAAAGACGAGCGCAACATCTCGCGTCCGGCCCTAGTGGTGCTGACCGCCGATGCCAAGGAAGCGTTCCGTTTCGAATCACGGGACTTCGCTGACCGGATGCCCGAAGAAGACGTGCTGGCGACCGTCCGAGCACTCGGTTTTCCGGCGACGACTCAGGAGCCTCCAGAAGTCGGTCCTGCCAAGGCCGGGCCCCGGACCCTCAGCCTTCGCGAACTGAAGGTGTATTACCGGGGAGCTCGCTTCGCTGCCCAGGCCATGGGGCTACGGCATGCGCACTACGCCGATGAAATCAAGGTCGACTCGAAGGCCTTCGTGGCAGAGATGGATCGCTACACCGCAGCCATCGAATGGCTCGAAAGGCTCAACTCGAAGTAGCTCGATTCAAGTTCTCGAGCACTAGAACCGATCCCGATTCCCATGTCGGTGCGATGGCCTTTGTGCTTGTTCGTGGTCGTCGCACTGGTGACGGCAGCAGCTCCAGCTTTCGCTACCGAGAGTCCGGAGATCCAACCGCTCGGAAATGAGATCTTGCTGGCCGGCGTCTACTCCGATCAGTGGGTGGCGGGATCGGACCTGGTCGGAATCGGCCAAGCCGCGGGCAA
>DATBKE010000117.1:0-9520 GCA_036556085.1 Acidimicrobiia bacterium
GATCACCGCTTTGCCGACCTCCCCGACCTCCTCGAACCTGGAGACCTCGTGGTGGTCAACCGGAGCCGGGTGCGGGCGGCCCGTCTCCATGGGTTCAAGTCGCTCACCGGGGGCAGGGTCGAGGCGCTTCTGCTCGGACCCCTCACCGATGATCGGTGGAGAGCAATGGTCCGTCCGGCGAGGCGACTTCGGGTGGGGACCGTGCTCGCTTTTGGATCGATAACCGCCATCGTCGACGAAGCCCCAAGAGGCGGGATCGCCATTCTCCACCTCAAGGCGGAGGGCGATCTCGAGGAGGCCATCTCGGCGGTGGGGGCCGTTCCCCTCCCTCCCTATATCACAGCGGAGCTGGCGAATCCCGAGCGCTATCAAACCATCTTCGCCCGCGAGGTTGGCTCGGCCGCGGCCCCCACCGCCGGCCTCCATTTCACCGAGGCGGTGGTGGCTCGTCTGGCACGGCGGGAGATCGAGACGGTCTCGCTCGAATTGCGGGTCGGCGTCGATACGTTTCGTCCCATCGCGAGCGACCGCGTGGAAGACCACCAGATCCACACCGAAGAGTTCTCGATTCCCGATGCCACCCGGCAGGCGATTGAGGCTTGCCCCGGGAGGGTGGTGGCGGTGGGTACGACAGTGGTACGGGCCCTGGAGTCCAACCCCGAGCAAGCCAGCACCGACCTTTTCATCACCCCTGGCTTTCGCTTCAACACCGTCGATCTCCTGGTAACCAACTTCCATCTCCCCCGTACGAGTCTTTTGGTATTGCTGGCCGCGTTCATGGGGCCTCGCTGGCGGGAGACATACGAGATCGCTATGGATCGGAGCTACCGCTTCGCCTCGTTCGGTGACGCGATGCTGGCCGAACGTCTGTGACCCGTGGCGTTTGGACGCCAGGGGTCAGCGATGGAGGGGCCCGAACCGGCACCCTGGCAACTGCCCATGGCAAGGTCCTGACGCCAGGCTTCATGCCGGTGGGCACCCGGGCTGCGGTGCGAGCTGTCGACACTGATGATCTTGTGACCATCGGGGCAGAGATGATCCTCGCCAACACCTATCACCTCATGCTCCGCCCCGGAGCCGAGGTCGTGGCCCGACTAGGAGGATTACATCGCTTTTGGGGATGGGACCGGCCGATCTTGACGGACTCGGGGGGTTACCAGGTGTTCTCGCTCTCGCCGCGGATCACCGAGGACGGGGCCCGGTTTCGATCGACGTATGACGGATCTCTGGTCGATCTCAGCCCCGAAGACGCGACTCGTATCCAGGAGCACCTCGGGGCCGACATCGCGATGGCGCTTGATGTCTGCGTTGGGCTTCCCGCCAGCAAGACCGAGATCGCGACGGCCATGAACCTCAGCTTGCGTTGGGGAGCAAGGTCGCTCGAGGCGCACCGTCGGGAGGACCAGGCCCTTTTCGGGATTGTGCAAGGAGGCTCCGACCCCGATCTGAGGGCGGAGAGCGCGGCCCGGACCGCGGCCCAGGGTTTTGTTGGATTTGGGATCGGCGGGCTTTCGGTGGGGGAGAGCCCGCTCGAGCGGGCGAGCGCGCTTGGGGCGGTCATGCCGCAACTGCCGACGGGCAAGGCCAGATACGTGATGGGTCTGGGCGATCCAATGGGTGTCCTTGAGGCAGTGGGACAAGGGGCAGATCTCTTCGACTGTGTCTGGCCTACTCGACTGGCCCGCCATGGGCGAGTGCTCACCCGCAAAGGCGACTTCAATCTCCGGCGGGCTGAGAACGCTTCCGATGACCAGCCCCTTGATCCCGACTGCGGGTGCCACACCTGCCGACACCACCATCGGGCTTACCTCCGACATCTGCTGATGACCAACGAGCTAACCGCATTTCGGCTCACCTCGATCCACAACCTCACCTACACGATGGAACTGATGGTTGGTGCCCGGGAGGCAATCGAGGCGGGGCGTTTCGCCGATTTCCTGCTGGAAGCCAAAGAGCATCGCCGGACTGACGATCAGGAGGGGGCTCGGCAATGACGCAAGGTTCGGAAGGGCCGTTGCTCGATTGGAATTCAGCTTATGTCGACAATTGGGCGCCGTGGGATATCGGCCGACCGCAACCGGTTTGGATCGAGATTGCCGGCGAGCTGGTCTCGCCGGTCCTAGATAGCGGCTGTGGAACAGGCGAGCACGCCCTGATGTTCGCCGAGCAAGGTCTCGAGGTGCTGGGCATCGACATCTCCCCGCGCGCCATCGAAATGGCAAAAGAAAAAGCCGCCCGGCGCGGGCTCGATGCCGAGTTTGCGGTCGGGGATGTGCTTGAGCTCGATCGACTCGGCCGGCGATTCGCCACGGTCATCGATTCTGCGGTTTTCCATGTTTTCGGCGACGTCGACCGAGCGCGATATGTCGAGAGCCTGGCCTCGGTGCTTGACCCGGGAGGATTGCTTTACCTCCTGGTCTTCTCCGAGCACACGCCCGGTGAGGAAGGGCCCCGGCGGGTGACGCAAGGCGAGCTGCGGCTGGCTTTCGCAAATGGCTGGGACGTGCGCCAGATCGAGCCAGCCTTGATCGAAGTGCGGGAGGACTACGGCCTCGACCCTGCCCGAGCATGGCTGGCCCGCATCGTCAAAACTGACGCCGACTCAGCTTCTGTGACTTAGTTTTCGCGCGCCTCCGGGCTAAGCTCGCCCCGCTCCGTTGGTTGTCCCATCTCCGAGGTTTTCCCGTTGACTCACACGCTTTTCCTTTCCACCGCGCCCTCCACCGGCAGCCCCATCGGCAGCTTCGTGTTCCTGGCGGTCATGCTGGCCGTCTTCTATTTCCTGATCCTGCGTCCGCAGAGAGCCCGAATGAGGGCCCAGCAGAACCTCAGCGCATCGTTGGCCGTGGGTGACCGGGTGCAGACGATCGGCGGTATCCAGGGAATCGTGCGCTCCCTCGATGACGACTCGGCCGTGATCGAGGTGGAGCAGGGCAGGATCCGGGTGGCTCGCCGGGCGATCAGCAGCAAGCTCGAACCAAAGGAGTAATCGGGGTGCGCCGGCGGTTGATCGGGCTGGCGCTCGTCCTTTTGATCGCCTGGGGTGGCCTGGCCGCATTGATCAACCAGGGAATTCTCCCCAAGTTGGGGCTCGACCTCCAGGGTGGCACGTCCGTAGTCCTCACCGCTCCACCCGGCACCGATCAAGACGTTCTGGCGCAGGCGGTTGAGATCATGAGGCGCCGCATCGAGGACGTCGGTGGGGTGGCCGAGCCCGATATCGCCATTTCTGGCGGCAACACAGTCCTCGTCCAGCTCCCCGGGGTGGAAGACGAGGAGCGAGCTCTCGACGCCATCGGCCAAACCGGCCAGCTCTCGTTTCGACCCGTGTTGGCGGCAACCCCGGGAAACGAAGGACCACTCGTGACGACTACCACGACTTCCACCACCGCCGCCGGAGTTACCACCACCACGGCTGAGTCGACGACCACGACGGCGGCGACTACTACCACTGCCGCGGCCACCACAACCACCACCCTGCCCCCGAACGTCGATCCGGAGACGGGTCTCACGTTGGTCGACGACCCCGCCGCCACGACGGCCTATCTGCCAGGAACGATCACCTCGGTCATCGGAGAGATCCCCGCGGTCCTGACGGTTGGACCAGCGCAATTGGTGGGAAGTGACGTGGCAGATGCCGTTCCCGGTTTCAACCCCTCCAACGCCCAGTGGGTGATCAACCTCGATCTCACATCCGAGGGAGCGGACAAATTCGCCGAGATGACCGCCGCCGCCGCCACCCAATCGCAGGGAAGCCCGCAACGACAGATAGCCATCGTTCTCGACGGCGAGGTCATCGCCTCTCCGGCAGTCGCGGCGGACGTGGGCGCCGAAGGCATCACCGGGGGAAGGGCACTGATCACTTTTGGCGCCGCCACGACCGATGAGCAGGCAGCCAAAGACACCGCTGCGATTCTTCGCTACGGATCTCTCCCGGTGGCGTTCGAGCGATCGCAGGTGCAAAAGGTCTCCGCCACCCTCGGCTCCGATTCGCTACGGGCGGGACTCATCGCCGGCTACATCGGGCTCGCATTGGTGGCGATTCTCTTGCTTGCCTACTACCGGATGATGGGCGTGGTGGCAATCGTTGGCATCACCGTTTTTGGAGCTCTGCTGATTTCAACTTTTGCCCTTCTATCCCGCTTGCAAGGCCTGACACTCACCTTGGCCGGGGTGACAGGGGTGATCATCGCTCTCGGAATCGCGGCCGATTCCTACATTGTTTACTTCGAGCGCATCAAAGAAGAAATTCGGGCCGGTCGCAATGTTCGCTCGGCAGTGGATGAGGCATTCCGCCACGCCTTTAGAACCATCCTCACGGCCGATGCCGTTTCCATCCTCGGAGCGGGTCTCCTTTGGCTTCTGTCGGTTGGGCCGGTCAAGGGCTTCGCCCTCTCCCTGGGTCTCGCCACTTTGATCGACATCATCGTGGCTCGGTCTTTCACCCGCCGGGCCATTTATCTTCTCGCCCGAACTCCTCTCGGGGAAAAGGGCTGGCTCTCGATCCGCAGGACCGCCCAATGAGTTTCTTGAAGAGGCTCTCGCGGGGAGAGACGAACTTCGACTTCGTCGGCAGATGGCGACTCTGGTTCCAGATCTCGGCCATCTTGATCCTGATCTCGCTTGGCTTCGTTGGGTTCCGGGGGCTGAATCTCGGGATCGAGTTTCGAGGAGGAACCACCATCAACTCCCCCAACGCCACCGGGGCCACGATCGAACAGCTGCGACTCCTCACCGATGAAGCGGGAGTGCAAGGAGCTGTGATCCAATTGGTGAACGATGGTCAGGCGGTGCGCGTGCAAACACCAGCTTTGGACCCGGAAGTGGAAAGGGAGCTGATCGATGACGTGGCCGCCGCGACGGGATCAGACCGCGGCGAAATATCGATCGATTCCATCGGCCCCAGCTTCGGAGCGTTGATCCTCCGCCAATCACTCGTCGCTCTAGTCGTATTTCTGGTGGCGGTGGCGCTCTTCATGAGCTGGCGCCTGGAGTGGAAAATGGCCGGGTCCGGGTTGGCGGCCCTGGTCCACGACCTCATCATCACTGTTGGCGTCTACTCCATCACCTGGTTCGAAGTGACGCCGGCGACGGTTATTGCCCTCCTCACAATTCTCGGTTACTCCCTCTATGACACCGTTGTGGTCTTCGACAAGGTTTCGGAGCTGGCCGACGAAGCCGGGCCGAAGGAGGACTACGGCGACATCGTCAATCGAGCGATGAATCTCGTGCTGGGCCGTTCGCTCAACACTTCGCTCAGCTCGCTGCTCCCGGTTGGTTCGATTCTGTTCGTCGGGTCTCTCGTCTTCGGTGCTTCCTCCTTGCGCGACTTCGCTCTCGCTCTCTTCGTTGGTCTCGCGGCCAGCACCTATTCCTCGATCTTCGTCGCGGCGCCGCTCCTGGCGGCGTGGAAGAAAGGTGACCCCCGTGTGGGTAGCCGGCGCCCCAAGGTTCGAACTGGAAGGACCTCGGGCACCCTGGCGCCTTCCCGACCGCGTCCGGCCCCGCGGCCACCCAAGGGTCGGCGCTAGCAGTCGGTAGAATTCTGGGGTGAATCTCGCCTCCCTCGTCCGAGACATCCCCGACTTCCCCGAGCCTGGCATCGTCTTCAAGGACATCACTCCAGTTCTGGCCGATCATGGGGCTTTCGGCGAGTTGGTTGCCGCCCTGTCCGATACGTATCGTGACCTCCCGATCGACAAGGTGGCGGGGATCGAAGCCCGTGGATTCACGCTGGCCGCACCGGTCGCTCTCGAGCTTGGCGCTGGTTTCGTGCCGCTCCGCAAACCCGGCAAACTTCCCTGGACCACCATCAATCAGTCGTACAACCTCGAATACGGCACCGATGCTCTGGAGATGCATGTCGATGCGATCGGGGCGGGGGAGCAGGTGCTCATCGTCGACGATGTGATCGCCACCGGCGGTACCGCCGCGGCGGCAGTAAACCTCATCGAACGGGTGGGGGGCAAGATCGCGGGTCTGGCAGTCTTCATCGAGCTCGGTTTCCTGAACGGGCGCGCTGCCATCGACGGAGTTCCGTTTCATGCCCTCATCCGCTACGACTGAGGCGGCTCTCGGCCAGATCGAGGCGGACCACCGGCGCCACTTCCCCGAAGCCGACTTCCAGCTGATCGAGTCCGCTTATCGCGTGGCGGAGAAGGCCCACCGGGGACAGGTGCGCAAGTCGGGGGACCCATACATCACCCACCCGGTGGCTGTCACTGAGATCCTGGCCGAGTACGGGCTCGATTCGACGACATTGGCCGCCTCGCTACTCCATGACACCGTCGAAGACACCAGCCTCACGCTTGGTCAGATCGAAAAGCAGTTCGGCGCCGAAGTAGCTCAGCTGATCGATGGCGTCACCAAGCTCGATCGGATCCAGTACTCATCGCCCCAGGAGGCGCAGGCCGCCACCATCCGCAAGATGGTGGTGGCCATGGCCCAGGACGTGAGGGTCTTGCTGATGAAGTTGGCCGATCGTCTCCACAACATCCGCACCGTCTCCGCCTTGCGACTCGAAAAGCAGCAGAGAGTTGCCCTGGAGACAGTCGACGTATACGTCCCCCTCGCCCATCGACTCGGGGTCCAGGAGATCAAACATGAGCTTGAAGACCGCTGTTTTGCGATCTTGGAGCCTGGCATCTATGCGGAGGTCCAGGCCAAGCTCGACGAAAGATCACCGGAGCGGGAGGTCTTCATCGAGAAGGTGATTTCCGAGTTGGAAGCCGCTTTGAGCGACTCAGGAATCGCGGCCCAGGTCACCGGTCGACCCAAGCACCCGTACTCGATCTATCGCAAGATGGTCGAGAGCCAGCGCGGGTTCGAGGAGATCTTCGATCTGATCGGGATCAGGATCATCACCAACGACCTCCGGAACTGCTACGCAGCGCTGGGGCTGGTCCATTCGAAGTGGGTTCCGGTCTCGGGCCGCTTCAAGGATTTCATCGCCATGCCCAAGGTCAACCTCTATCAAAGCCTGCACACGACCGTCATCGGGCCGGATGGCAAACCACTCGAGATTCAGATCCGAACCGAGGAGATGCACCGACTGGCGGAGTCTGGGATCGCCGCCCACTGGCGGTACAAGGAGGGCTCGTCGGCAACTGACGCCCCCTGGATCGGCGACATCCGAACGCTGCTCGAAACGGAGGATCCCGAGGAGTTCCTCGCCAACCTCAAGCTCGATTTCTATCGGGACGAGGTTTTCGTCCTCACTCCAGCCGGGGATGTAAAGGCGCTACCTCGTTCCGCCACGGCGATCGACTTCGCCTATGCGGTTCACACTGAGGTCGGTAACCGCTGCGTCGGGGTTCGGATCAATGGCCGCCTGCTTCCGCTTTCGACCAAACTCGAGTCGGGTGACATCGTTGAGGTGATCCTCTCCAAGGCGGTTGACGCCGGACCCAGCCTCGACTGGCTCAACTCGGTACGGACGCCAAGGGCGAAGTCCAAGATCAAGGCGTTCTTCTCCCGCGAGCGGCGAGAACAGGCACTCAACGAGGGAAAGGAATTGTTGGGGGCGGCGATTCGCAAGGAAGGTCTCGGGCTTACCGCCAACGCCCGCGACGAGTTCCTCGCCGAGATCGCCACCGATATGGGAAAGACTGACCTCGAGGGTCTGCTGATCGCCATCGGCGATGGTTCGATCCTGGCCTCCACGGTGGTCAATCGTCTGGTTCGGCTGGTACGACCGGATGAGGAGCCAGAGGACCTTCTCGCCCCGCCCCGACCCCGGAAGCGATCCTCTGCACCGGGACCGGGAATCATCGTTGAAGGGATGGAGGACATGCTCGTCCACATCGCCCGCTGCTGTGCGCCGGTGCCGGGGGACCCGATCGTCGGGTTCATCACCGTGGGGCGGGGGGTTTCGGTGCATCAAGCCGATTGCACCAATATCGCCGACCTCAACGACAGCCGGCTGGTGGAGGTGTCTTGGCCACCGGACCGAGTTGGAACCTTCGCAGTGTGGATTCAGGTTGAAGCTCTCGACCGGACACGCCTCTTGCGCGACGTCACCGCTGCCATCTCCGACCTCGGCGGCAACATCGTCGCCTCGTCATCGGTGACCGGAAGGGACCGGGTGGCGATCCTTCGCTACGAGGTCGAGCTATCCGATCCCGGTGCTTTGCCCCGGCTCTTGGCCGACCTGAAGGGGGTTGACGGAGTGTTTGCCTCCTATCGCATCGTCACCGAGCCCGAGGCCTGAGTGCTGATCCTCTCCCGCCCGCTCTGGGTTGCCCAGACCAACACTTATGTGATAGCTCGGGAAAAGGGTGGGCCGGCAGTGGTAATCGACGCTCCTCCCGACGACGACGCCATTGGCCGCCTGCTCAACGAGCACGACCTGGCGCCGGTGGCACTGCTACTGACTCACGGGCACATCGATCACATGGGAGGTGCCGGTCCTTTTCAGCGTCGAAGTGGAGCGGCTGTCCACGTTCACCCCGAAGACGATTACCTGACCCTCGAGCCGGCTCGCCAGCTGCAGGGGCTCTTCGGGACGAGCCCGCCTGGTGATTGGGCGCCGCCTGAGATCAGAATCGACCTGATCGATGCCGAAGTTCTTTCTTTGGCGGGTTTCGCCCTCGAGGTGCGACACACCCCCGGGCATACTCCGGGCCACTGCTGCTTTTACCTCGAAGCTCAGGAAACTCTATTTTCGGGCGATCAACTCTTCGCTCGCTCGGTGGGAAGAACGGATCTGCCCGGTGGTGACTGGGAGACGCTCCTCTCTTCGATGAAAAGCCGCGTCCTTGACCTCCCTGACGGGACTCAAGTCCTCCCCGGGCATGGGCCGCAGACAACGATCGGGGCTGAACGCAGGCACAACCCTTTCCTGCAAGGCATCTAATTAGCCTGACCCCCCCGATCGTGAGCCCTTCTCCACCCACGCCCGTTCGACCCCGGACCATGCCGGGAGTGATGGAGCTCTTGCCGATGGATCAGGCCGCCTTCCAGGACATGCTCGACGCCATCAAGAAGGGGTTCGAAAGCTATGGCTTCCTGCCCATTGCCACTCCAACGATGGAGCTGGCCGAGCTTCTCTTGCGCAAGACCGGAGGCGAAACCGAACGTCAGGTGTACCTGGCGCAATCGAGTGGAGCGGCCGATCAGGGCGAAGAACCCCAGCTAGCGCTGCGATTCGATCTGACTGTGCCCTTGGCGCGCTATGTAGCCGAGCACCGCAACGAGCTGACATTCCCTTTCCGCCGCTACCAGATGCAGCCCGTCTTCCGCGGCGAGCGTCCCCAGCAAGGAAGGTTTCGGGAGTTCTATCAATGCGACATCGACGTGGTGGGTCAGGACGCCCTCAGCCTCCGATACGACGCCGAGATTCCCGCAGTGATCAACACAGTGTTCAGCAATCTCGACATCGGAGAATTCACGATCGGGATCAGCAACCGAAGGCTTCTGGCCGGTTTGATGACCAGTCTCGATATGGATTCCGGCGACCAGATGATGCGCGAGCTGGACAAGCTCTCACGACGGGGGCCGGATGAGGTTGTCGCCTCGCTCC
>DATBKE010000118.1:0-4756 GCA_036556085.1 Acidimicrobiia bacterium
GCGCCATCACCAACGGACCGGAGTCGTTGACCACGGTGTTGATGGCCGGTCGACCCATGCGATCAATCTGAGTGCCGGCGACCGACGTCTTCGCCCAGACATTGATCGGACCCGGGTTGACCGTGTCGGGAACCTCCAGTACCAGGGCGAGGGTGTCGAGAGGAGCGAAGAAGTCGCTCTTGTTGGCATCGTTGAACTGGCGACCAGTCGTCAGGTTGCCCATTGCCACGACATTTCGAAACGCGTCCAGGTCGAAGAAGAAGGGATCAGACCGAAGACCGGCGAAGAAGCTCCCACCACCGGCGACCGGCACGGTCTTTCCTACCCGGCCGTAGGCGACGAGAGCCCCGTTCTGTACCCCGTCCGCCGACTGGGCACCGACCGACCTCTGCACGAGGAAGTACTGCGCGCCGTTCGGCTTGACCGATGAGAACGTCACCTCATAAGAGATGTCTTCGCTGGCATCGCCGGCGTTGTCGATTTTGAGCTCGTAGAGCACGTCGGCCCCGAAGCTCGAGGTGGCATTGGCGACAGGGTGGACCGTCACTGCCAGGACGGTGTTACTGGCGGTGGCGCCTTGAAAGGCGTAGACATCGTTGATGTCTGCCTGGGTGCGCCCGCTGGGCGACATCAACCCCGGAGCATCGAGGTGGTCTGCTCCCTGGCCGGTCAGCATCGGTGTCAGTGAAACCACCAGCGCCATAACCGCCACGAGTGCCAATGCCCATAAACCGGTACGGGCCCGTGCAAATTGCATTCGAATCCTCCTTCTCGATTGCCGCGTTGGCGCGGTCGTCGTCGAGCGCTGGTTCGGAGCCATCCGACCCACGGTTTGGTCCGAACCTCTCGAGGAGGAGATGACGACGCAAGCACACCCTCGCCAATCCAGATCGCTGTCGAGGTTTCTTCTGGCGGCGATCTGCCTGCTGGCTTCGGTCTGGATAAGTCGCGCCCTCTGGATGGCGGCCCAACCACTGCCCCTGATTGCAACCGATGTGGAGGCCGCAATCGATCCGTCGTTTCTCGCCGGCGCTGACCTCGACCGTCTGATCGCCACCTATGCGGAACGGATCACCCAGACCTCCACGCCATCCGACCACCTGAATCTCGGATTTCTCTATCTCGAGCGGGCCCGTCTCACCTCGGATCCGTCCGCCTACGCGGCAGCGGCAAGCTCATTCGAGACCGCTGCCGAACTTTCGCCCCAAGACCCGACGGCCGTTCTTGGCCAGGCACGAGCCGCCCTCGCTATCCACGACTTCGCCCGCGCCGAAGACCTTTCTTCATCGATTCTCCGTCAAATTCCGACCCGGCTCGACGCTCTGGCCGTCCAAGCCGATGCCCGCATGGCCGTCGGAGACGTTGCCGGGGCGAGCCGATCCATCAGTCTTCTGAGCGCCGGCGTCGGCGACGTTGCCCCGGTGCTGGTCCGCCGGGCCGAACTCGCCTGGCTCGAGGGACGATTGGACGAAGCCCTGGAGTTGGCCGAGCGATCGGTCCCCGATTCCGAGGCCAATTCCCGGAGGCTCGCCTGGTACGAGGGTTACGCCGGCACCGTGGCGTGGCGGGCGGGCGCCCTGCCGGCGGCGAAGGCGTGGGCCGAGCTCGCCCTCGAACACGATCCCGAGGCGATCGTCGCCCTGACCCTGGGAGCCCGGCTCGCCCAAGGCGAAGGGGATTTGCAGGGGGCGGCGGATCTTTACGAGCGAGCTACATCTGGTGTCCCTGACCCCGAGCTGGTCGGCGAGCTGGGAGATGTTTATGACCGTCTCGGTCAATCAGCGAAGGCGGAGCTGCAGTGGGATCTGGTGGATGTGATGGGAACTCTGGCCGAAGGCGAGGGTCTGTACGACCGCTCGGTGGCCCGCTTCTACGCCGACCATGACGTCGAAACCGACAGGGCGCTAGCCCTAGCCCAGGCCGAGATCGAGATTCGTCAGGATCCGCTCGGCTACGACACCCTGGCCTGGGCTCTCTATCGCGCCGACCGTTTTGAGGAGGCGCGATCCGCCATGGACGCTGGTGTCGCCGGGGGCTTCATCTCTGCCGAGGTCCAATATCACCAGGGCCTCATACTTCTCGCCCTCGGTGACATCGAAGCCGGGAAGCGCCACTTGGAGAAGGCGCTGAACCTCAACCCTTCCTTCGATCTCCGGGGCGCCGAACACGCAAGAGAGATTCTCTCCAGCTAACGAGAGTCAAACCGAGAAGGTGTCGATCATGAGGCGCACGTCGGGCCCTAAGGGGTAGAGGATCGGGCTCGTGCAGCCGTTGGCGACGTACTCGTCCACTTTCCTGACGCACTCTTCGGGCGTCCCGGCAGCACAGATCATCTGCACGATCTCGTCCGGAACCAGCTTCGAAGCCGCGAGCACCTGATCGTGAGTCGCCGGCCACGTCAGCACCTGGCCGATCTCGTCCAGGAGTGAGTCGGGGACCCCGGAGGCTTTCATGATATGCGGTTGCTGCCCCAGGTATTGGGTCACGAGCAGGCGAGCCGCATCAATCGCCTCCTGCCGGTCGTTGGCCATCGAGCACACGATGAGTTGGGGACGGTCGATCTCTTCAAGAGATCGATTCGCCCGGCGAGCACCTCTCTCCAGCGCATCGAGCGCTCGCTGGTTGTAGTCCGGTGAAACCAGATAGTTGAGCACGGCTCCGTCGGCGATCTCCCCGGTCAGCTCCATCATTTGCATGCCCGTGGCGCCGATGTAGATGGGAAGGTCCTTTCGGCCCCGCTCCTGGTAGACGTAGTCGATCTCGACTCCATCGAGATGGACGAATTCACCTTCGAAGCTGACCTTCTCGCCGGCCAACAGCGCCCGAACCGCGCCGACAATTTCACGCATGGCCAGGAGCGGGCGGCGGCGCTCGATTCCGACCTTGGTCGCCAGCGGATCCCACCACGCCCCCACCCCAAGAATGATCCGGCCAGGCGCCAAATCGTCCAGGGTGGCGAAGGTCGAGGCCAGACGAGCCGGGTTGCGCGACCAGATATCTACCACTCCCGCCCCCACCTTGATTCGCTCGGTCGTGGCGGCGAAGGCTGCCATCGGGATGGTGGCGTCTCGCACCAGCCGCGAGTCGGCCTGCCACACCGCTTCGAATCCCTTTGCCTCCGCGTAGCCGGCGATCTCGATGCCGTCCCGAATTGAGTGGGCGTCCTGCAGATAGAGCGCCATTCGCTTTGTCATAGGCGGTCGTGCAGCCGTTTCGCCTGCTCGGCGGCCTTCGCCCGCACCTCGTCCTGATCGACCCGGGTAGGGGCATGGTCCCGCCAGACCACATCGCCATCAATCTCGATTTCGATCGGGCGCAGCGCAGTGGTGAAAGCGAGGTGTTCGGGCACCATCGGCTCATAGTCCCAGGTGACGCGGTCGAGCCGGGCGTCGGGAACCAGGTCCCACCCCCCGGCCAGCCAGTTCCAGCTCGTCGCCGGGGTGGCGGAGGAGTCCGTGGATCGGTGCAGGTAATAGGCGAGCCGAAAGGCGTCGAGCATGTCGGCTCCGATCCCATCGGTGCCGAGGGCAAGCGGATTCTCGAAGCGGGCCGGCTCCGCATACCCGACACCATTGTTGAGATTCGAGGCCGGGTTATGAACGATCGTTCCTTGCAGGTGGTGAGCACTGGCGAGATGGACGCAGTGGGCCAGCAACCAATTCGGGCGAGTGAGATGAGCGAGCCGTGCAGGCGCTTCGATGTCTTCGGGCCCTTCGCAGAGATGGACATGAACCCCGACCCCATGGTCCTCGGCAAGGCCGGCGGCGGCTTCGAGCGTTTCGTCGGAGCAGGTGAACGCGGCGTGAACACCCACCATCCCCCGGCCTCCTTCGGCTAGAAAACGCCGGTTTTCTTCTAGTCCGCGACGCGATCCCTCGGCTCCGTGGCGGTCGCTGACCCCATAAGAGGCCACAAGCCTCACCCCGACCTCGGTGCAGGCCGCCGCCAACACTGTCAGGGAGCCCTCGATCGCTCCCGGGGTCTCGTTGTGGTCGATGATCGTCGTCGTCCCCGCCGCCAGGGCTTCCAGGGCAGCAAGCTTGGCCGACCACTCGAGCATTTCGAGATCAAGGGCCTGATCGAGCCGCCACCAGATCTGCTCCAGAATCCCGCGGAACGTGGTTGGGGAGGGACCACGGACAGGCATTCCCCGGGCCAGCGCCGAGTAGAGGTGGTGATGGGCGCAAACCAGTCCGTGGGTGGTGGCGGCCATCTTGAAAAGATATACCGAGTCCCGCATCGCGGCCCCGAGGGAAAGAGAGAGCCGGTGGGCGAATTCCCACCGGCTTTCTCTGTGCCCATCCCCAGTTCCAGATCCGTTTGGATCTATCCCGCCATGGTCTCACGTTCCGCGATGAGACACCGACGCCTTACCCGCCAACGCGGACCTCAAACCGATAAGGGCTGGTGCTTGCGAATCGGGAGGCGGTTGCGCCAAACCCCATCAAGCTCTTGATAGGCCGCCGCCACCGCACCCGCGGTGGGAACCAGGCCGATTTCGCCGACGCCCTTGATCCCGTAAGGGGCGTTGGGCTGTGGCGACTCGATCAGAATCACCTCGACCGCCGGCATGTCCTTGGGTCGGATGATCTCGAGTGAGCGCAGGGTCATGTTGAGGGGCCGCCCTTCACCATCACACGGAAAGTCCTCCGAAAGGGCGTAGCCCAGGCCCATATGAACCGAGCCCTCGATCTGGCCCTCGCAGAGGAGCGGATTCATGACTCTCCCCACGTCGTGGGCTGCCACCACCCGCTCG
>DATBKE010000119.1:0-24396 GCA_036556085.1 Acidimicrobiia bacterium
TTCGGCCGTCGCCCCTCCACCGACATCGAGGAAGTTGGCGGGCTCACCTCCGAAGTGCTTGATGATGTCCATCGTCGACATGGCCAGACCCGCACCGTTGACCATGCATCCGATGTTGCCGTCCAGCTTGATGTAGGAGAGCCCCTTCGATTTGGCTTCGATCTCGGCCGGGTCCTCCTCCGACTCGTCTCGCATCTCCGCTACGTCCGGGTGGCGGAACAGAGCGTTGTCGTCAAAAGCCATCTTGCCGTCGAGGGCGATCACCTCACCAGAGCCGGTTACCACGAGAGGGTTGATCTCGACGAGGTCGGTATCGAGTTCCTGTGCCACCTCGGTGAGACGGGTGATGAAGCGAACAAAACTCTGGTGGGCATCTCCCTCGAGCCCCAGTCCCCAACCGAGGGCGTTGGCCTGAAAGCCAGCCAACCCGATGGCGGGATCAATGACCTCGCGCAGGATCTTCTCGGGCGTTTCCTCGGCCACTCGCTCGATATCCATTCCCCCTTCGGTTGAAGCCATGACGAGATTGCGACCCACCGCGCGATCGAGCAGAACCGCCAGATAGAGCTCGCGGGCGATGTCGACGCCAGCTTCGATGTAGAGCCGGTTGACCTGCTTTCCGGCTTCGCCCGTCTGCACCGTAACCAGGGTCGACCCCAGCATCCGGCCGGCGATTGCTCCGGCTGCAGCGGGGCCGTCGTTGATCACATTCACCCCTCGGAGGCCGGGGTGCTCCCGGAAGGTCCCCTTGCCGCGGCCACCGGCGTGAATCTGCGACTTGACCACGACCACCGGGTTGCCCGTCTCTTCGATCAGCTTCCGGGCGGCTTCGGTGGCTTGTCCCTCGCTTTGGACCATGATCCCCGGCGGTATTGGAATCCCGCGAGCCCCCAACAATTCTTTGGCCTGGTATTCGTGGATCTTCATGGGGTGGCGACGTTAACCCGCACCCAGTCTGCGATTTCTCCGAGCGAAGTGCCGGGGCCGAAGATGGCGGCGAGACCGGCCTCCTTCAGGGTGACAGCGTCGGCCTCGGGAATCACCCCACCCCCGAAAACAACGATGTCGTCGGCGTCCTTCTGACGAAGAAGTTCGACCACGCGGGGGAAGAGGGTGAGATGGGCGCCGGAGAGGGAGGAGAGACCGACGGCGGCGACGTCCTCATCGATGGCGGTGGCCACGATCTGCTCGGGTGTTTGATGGAGGCCCGAATAGATCACCTCGAACCCCGCGTCTCGTAGCGCCCGGGCAATGACCTTCGCTCCGCGATCGTGGCCGTCGAGTCCTGGCTTGGCGATCAGGATCCGAGTCGGCACGGAGCCGGAGGTTACCGGCCTTGGTTCTGTCCCATTCTCTGGACCGTTATCCGGTCTGTGCGCGTACAGCAACCCAGGGTTCGCAAATAGCTAGGTTTGGGTACGACCTAGAGGAGTTGAGAGTGCCCAAATCACGTCTGCACGGACTGGCCGCGGCCGGTCAAAGCATCTGGTCGGACCAGCTCAGTCGCGAGATGATCGACGGTGGGGAGTTGGAACGGCGAATCTCCGAGGACGCCGTCAGTGGAGTCACCTCCAACCCCACGATATTTGCCGGTGCCATCACCAAGGGTGCGGCCTATGACCGACCCCTGCAGGAGTTGGCCAAGTCGGGACACACGGCCGAAGAGATCGTCACCAAACTGATGACGGCCGACATCGCCGACGCCTGCGACGTACTGCGCTCGACCTGGGAGTGGAGCGAGGGCGCGGACGGATTTGTCTCAGTCGAGGTAAGCCCTCTCGTCGCTCACGAAACCGATGCCACCGTCGCGGAGGCTCGGGAGTGGGTGAAGCGAATCGACCGCCCCAATCTCCTCGTCAAGGTTCCGGCCACTGCGGCTGGGGTCGACGCCATTCGCCGCCTGACGGCCGAGGGCATCTCGATCAATGTCACCCTCGTCTTCTCCCTCCCCCGCTATGCCCAAGTGATGGAGGCTTATCAGAAGGGTCTGGCGGAATACGCCGAGGCGGGCGGGAAGCTCAAGCTGATCAACTCGGTTGGCTCGTTCTTCGTCTCCCGAGTCGATACCGAGGTCGACAAGCGCCTCGAGGGCGTCGACGGCGGCGAGAAATTGATGGGAAAGATCGCCATCGCCCAGGCAAGGGTCGCCTACGGCATGTTCCTCGAGCGATTTCGGACCCAGGAATGGATGGCGCTCGAGCGCAAAGGGGGGCGTGTTCAGAGACCGCTCTGGGCCTCGACTTCGACCAAGAACCCTGCCTATCCCGACGTCATGTATGTCGAGGAACTGGTGGCGCCGCACACCATCAACACCATGCCGCTCGCGACGATGGACGCCTTCCAGGATCACGGCACCCCTCTGGCCCAACCCTTCGGGGAAGGGGATGTGACCGAAGCCCAGGCCGACCTCGATCGGCTGGCCGAGATCGGCATCGATCTCGACGACGTCTCGCAGGTTCTCGAGGACCAGGGGGTCGACAAGTTTGCCAAGTCCTGGCATGAGCTCCTGGCCGACGTCGAAGCGGAGCGAGCGGCCGCAGCTTCTTAGGCGCTTGAGGCGGCCTTCTCGAGCGGGGCCCAGGCGAGCAGCAGACGCTTCGCTCCCTCGTTGTCGAAGAGCACGTCCACCTCGGCCCGCTCGCCCTCACCGATTACCTCTCGGACCGTGCCCAACCCCCATTTGTCGTGACGCACCCGATCACCCTGAACCAGGCTGTCGGGACTAAGGGTGCTTCTCCCTGACCAGGCCGCTTCGGCGTTTGTGGTCCGCTTGCGCTTGCTCGCCTTCTCGAGCAACTGGGAGGGAACCTCCTTGAGGAACCGGGAAGGGGTGTTGTAGTTGCTGGCCCCGAAGAGCATCCGTTTCCAAGCCGAGGTGAGATAAAGACGGTCGCGGGCGCGGGTCATACCCACGTAAGCGAGACGTCTCTCTTCTTCCAGCTCGGCGGGATCGGAAAGGGTGCGGGCATGAGGAAAGACCCCATCCTCCATCCCCACCAGAAAAACGGCCGGATACTCGAGACCCTTGGCGTTGTGAATGGTCATCAGGGTGACGGCCCCGGCACCCTCTTCGAGTTCGTCGGTTTCGTTCTGAAGGGAGACCGTCTCCAGGAAAAGCTCCAGCCGGGCGAGATTGGACAACGAATCCCACTCGACGCCATCGACCACCGCCCCCTCGGTGGAAATGCGGAATTCCGTCG
The DNA here is from genome assembly GCA_036556085.1 of Acidimicrobiia bacterium. Lineage (GTDB taxonomy): Bacteria > Actinomycetota > Acidimicrobiia > Spongiisociales > ZC4RG35 > JACCTH01. The sequence continues at coordinate 3,201 of DATBKE010000119.1, forward strand.
CCGCCGAGCCCAGCTCTCTGAGGTTCTCGATGCGGCCCAGGGCTTCGATGGAGCGTTCGGCTTCGAGCGCGGCCAAATAACCGGTGTCGTGCAGAACGGCTTCGACCGCGGCCCCGATGCCCCCCGTGTCGGCCTTCATCCGGATTAGGTCGAGCATCCCCGCAAACTCAAGAATCTGTCGCTGCGCTCGTCCGGTGAGTTGGGGTATCTCGGCCGCCCGGTGCAGGGCTTCGCCAAATCCAATCCGATGGTCCTGGGCGAATCGGTCGAGGTGAGCGACACTGGTGCTGCCGATCCCCCGCTTGGGCTCGTTGATGATTCGCTTCAGAGCCACGGCGTCGTCGGGGTTGACGATTGCCCGCAAGTAGGCGAGAGCGTCCCTGATCTCCTTGCGCTCATAGAACTTGACCGAGCCAATCACCCGATAGGGCACTCCTCGCCGGACGAGGACTTCTTCAATCACCCGCGACTGGGCGTTGGTGCGGTAGAACACGGCCACGTCCGATTGGTTGAACCCACCCTCGACTAATCGCTCCACTTCGTCAGCCACGAATCCCGCCTCGTCGTGCTCGTCCTCTCCTTCGAATCGCACCACGAGGTCTCCGGTGCCGCGGTCGCTCCAAAGGTGCTTGGGGGTACGCCGGGGGTTGTTGGAGATGACGGCGTTGGCGGCGTCGAGGATTCGTGAGGTCGACCGGTAGTTCTGGTCGAGGACGATGATCCGGGCATCGGGGTAATCCTTCTCGAAGTCCTCGATGTTGCGGATGTCCGCTCCCCGCCAGCGGTAGATGCTCTGGTCGCCGTCGCCCACTACGCAGAGGTTGCGATGCTGCGCCGCCAGGATCTTGACCAGCGCGTACTGGGCCCGGTTGGTGTCCTGGTACTCGTCAACCAGGATGTACCGAAATCGCTCCTGGTAATGCTCGGCCACCTCCGGGAAAGCGCCCAGCAATTCGACGGTGATCATCAGCAGGTCGTCGAAGTCCATCGCCGAGGCCTCGAGCAGCCTCTGCTGATAAAGGCGGTAGATGTCGGAGACCTGCTCGTGATAGAAGCCCTGGTTGCTCGTGGCATAGGACTCGTAATCGACCAACTCGTTCTTGGCGCGGGAAATGGTCTCCTTGATCCCCTTGGCGGGGAATCGCTTGAGGTCGAGGTCGAGGTCCTTGATGCACATCGTGACCAGGCGCACCGAGTCGTCCTCGTCATAGATGGAAAAGCCCGAGCGGTACCCCAGCCGCGGGGCCTCGCGTCGGAGAATCCGGACGCAGGCGGAGTGGAAAGTCGACACCCACATGGCCCTGGTTGCCCGACCGACCAGGCGAGCCACCCGGTTCCGCATCTCTTCGGCGGCCTTGTTGGTGAACGTGATGGCGAGGACGGAGTCCGGGGCGACCCCGAGGTCACGGATCAGATGGGCGATTCGATACGTCAGAACCCGGGTCTTGCCCGACCCCGCCCCCGCCACCACCAGGACCGGACCCTCGGTAGCCGCCACCGCTTCTCTCTGCGCCGGATTGAGCTCGGCTAGTAATGGCGAATCGACCAGGAGGTCGTTCTGAAACCACTCCGCGTGCACCTCCACATCGTACCGGGAGGACCCGTCGGAATCACAAAGGCGTTATTTAGGAGGGGGTGGGAGCGGGTGCGGCCTGGGGGGCGACGATGGGCTGCTCGGCCTCTTCAACCACGAGGGCGTCGGCCGGCAGGGAGAAGCAGAAGCGGCTTCCGGTGGGAAAGCGTCGCTCGTACCAGACGTCGCCGCCCATGGCGCGGGCGAGGCTGCGGGCGATGGGAAGACCGAGGCCAATTCCCGAGGACGAACGGGAGTCGCCCTTCGAGATCTGTTCGAAGTGCTCGAAGATGGTGTTTGTGGCCCCGTCCGGTACGCCGGGGCCGTTGTCGGAGACCACCAGCACGTATTGCTCCCCGTGGGTGAGCCCCTCCACCAATACCTGATCGCCCCCGTATTTACGGGCATTCTCGAGCAGATTGCGGATCACCTGTTGCACCCGTTTGGCATCGGCCTGGACCCTGACCCCGTGGGGGATCGATACCGCCGCCTCACCACCACCCGAAGTCGAAAAGAGCATCTGGGCAACTTCGCCAATCATCTCCCCCAGATCGAACACCTCCGACTTGAACCGAAGCCGGCCTGCCTCGAGCCGTGGGATGACCAGCACGTCCTCAACCAGATCCCCCAGATAGTTGGCCTGCTTGGCGATGTAGCCGAGAAACTCCTCGATCTCGGGTTTGGAAAGGCGCGTCCAGTCCGAGGAAAGGGTCTGGGCGAAGCCGGCGATAGAGGTGAGCGGGGTGCGGAGCTCGTGACTCACCATCGAGACGAAGTCGTTCTTGATGTGCCGGGCGTCATCGGCCTCCTGGCGGGCCAACCGTTCCTTGGCGCGGGCAGCCGTCGTCAACCGCAGGCACCAGGCGACGATCACAACTGATATCGCCGCTATTCCCCCAGCCACCCACAGGGTGAGGTCAGGACTCACGCTTCGTCCTTCGGGAGCCTTTCGTCGAGGAGCGTGCGAATCGTCGCCGCCAGAGATCCGAGTCGGAGGTCGCCTTTCTCCAAGTACGCGTCTACCCCGGCATCCCAGGCCGCTTGCTGCTCATCGGCGTTCGCCACACCCGAAACCATAACCATCGGAATGGAAACGCCTCCAGCCCTGAGAGTACGAACCAGATCGACACCGCTCGATCGGGGCATGGCAAAGTCGACCACCAGGCAGTCAAATCGTCCCGACGACAACGCCAGGATCGCCTCGCGAGCTCCCTCGGCCACTTCGACATCGAAGCCGCGCCCGGCGAGGGCAGCCGAGATCAGCTGGCGGACGCCCGCCGAGTCGTCCACCACCAAGATCCGGTACAGGGCTTCACCCCGGGGTTGGGTCTCCCGGCTGTACTCACCGAGATAGTTGGGGTCGACCACTACCAGGGCTTCGCCACCACCGAGCAACGCCGCCCCGGTGATGTTGCGGGAGCCTCCGAGGATCGGTCCCAGACCTTTCACCGCCACCCGACGCTTACCGAGAATCTCGGCCACCGCCACGGCCACCGGTCCGCTACGGGTGGACACGATCAAGAGCTCGGACTCGGGTCCGGCCGCCTCCTTCCCCATCGCGGCCGCCATCGACACCACCGGCAACTCCTGGGATTGGAAACGTGCTCGCAACATGCCCTCGTTGTCCACCACGTCGGCCCCCGAGGGGATGATCGTGGCTTGCACCGCAGCCTCGGGAATTCCCCAGAAGTTGGAGCCGTCGGCGAGAACTACCACGTTCTGCAGGACCAGGGAGACGGGGAGGATGACTGTGACCGAGGTTCCCAGTCCGGGCACAGATTCGAGCTGGATCATGCCGTTGACCCGCTCGAGCACATCAGACACGGTTGAGAGTCCCTCTCCGGTCCCCGAGAAATCGTGGGTGACGGTGGTGGTCGAGAAGCCGGGGAGGAAAAGGAGCGAGGAGAGATCGGATTTGTCGGCGGGAAGGCCGCGGCGGATGGCCGCGTCCTGGACCGCCTTCCAATCAATGCCTCTCCCATCGTCGGAAATCACCAACACCACCTTCTCGCCCTCGCGGCGAGCGCTCAGGGAGACAATGCCGGTCGCCGACTTGCCGAGCGATACCCGCTCAGCCGGCGTCTCGAGACCGTGATCGACGGCATTGACCAGGAGGTGGCGCAGCGGCTCGCGCATGAGCTCAACGATTTGTCGATCGAGTTGGATGTCCTCGCCGGTGGCGTCGAACTGGACCTCCTTTCCGAGCTTGCGCCCCACGTAGCGGACAAACTGCGGAAAGGTATCCGTCACCGAACTCAACGGAGCATTGGCCAGGGCCACCGCCAGCGATTGGAGATTTCCGACTGCTAACGCCATCCGGCGCAGTTGTCCCCGCCAGGCCGCCATGAGCTTGGCGGGATCGGCCCCGTCGAGCTGGACCAAGGCGAGATCGGAGAGTCCCTCGGCATCGAGGGAAACTTCCACCGCCTGATTGATGAGCTGGTAGAGGTCCATGGTGTCGACCCGCGACACCCCCGACCGCATCGCCAGCTCCACCTCGGCGAGGAGACCGCCGAGCGAGCTTGTCCCCATCTCGGTGGTCGCCTCATGGGTCGCATGCGTTGTATTGACAAGGGTGTTTCCAGTGAGCGCCGCCTCGGCGCTGGCCACGAGGGCGCGCAGACGCGACGTGACCCCGGCCGCTTCTTGCTGCGCCCCGTCGGGCAGGAAGGCGCATAGCCGCTCCAGCTCCTCGCTCATCCGGGCCGTCGGCAGCAGGTCACCGCTCTCGAGCCGTTTCCAGATGTGTTCGACGAAGGCCGCGGCATGTCCCATTTCCGGCAGACCGACCACCCGCGACGAGCCCTTGATGGTGTGGGCGTCGCGGATCAGCTCGCTAATTTCCGTGCTCGGCGGTAGGGAATCCGACAGGGCCCGGGCGGCTCTGGTCAGCCTCCGCGAGCGCTCCGCGATCTCGTCGCGGTAAATGTCGATTAATTCGGTCGAAAGGGAGATATCCACGGATTTCCCAGCTCAGAATGGTTGTTATCCAACATCGGCCTCGGGGCCAGGCGAGTTGAGCCGGACCCCGGCCCCGAGCGGCCTATTCGCCCCTATTCCCATTCAATCGTGGCCGGGGGTTTAGAGGAGATGTCATAGGCCACCCGGTTGATGCCCGGAACCTCCGCGATCACTCGCGAACTGATCGATTCGAGGAGGTCATAAGGGAGCCGGGCCCAATCGGCGGTCATGGCATCTTCGCTTTTCACCGCCCTCACCACCAATGGATGGGCATAGGAGCGGCCATCGCCCTGCACTCCCACCGTCCGCACCCCCAGCAGCACCCCGAACACCTGCCACAGCTCCCGGGCGAGTCCCGCCCGAGCGACCTCCTCAGTGACAACGGCATCGGCCGCCCGCAGGATTTCGAGCCGCTCCAGGGTGACCTCGCCGATGATCCGTACTGCCAAGCCCGGACCGGGGAAGGGCTGACGCCAGACGATGTCTTCCGGCAGGCCCATCTCGGCTCCGATCGCACGCACCTCGTCCTTGAAAAGATCCCGCAACGGCTCAACGAGCTCAAAACGCATGTCGGCGGGAAGACCTCCGACGTTGTGATGGGTCTTGATGGTGGCAGCGCTCGCCCCCCCTGACTCAATGACGTCGGGATACAGAGTCCCCTGCACCAGGAAGCGTGCATCCGGTATCGCAGACGACGCCTCCTCGAACACTCGCACGAAGAGCTCCCCGATCACCTTTCGCTTCTGCTCGGGGTCCGTGACTCCCGACAGACGCTCGAGGAAGAGGTCGGCCGCCTTGACCGTGATCAAGTCAACTTTGAAATGCTGGCGAAAGGTCTCCTCGACTTGCTCAGCCTCGCCCGCCCGGAGAAGACCGTGATCGACGAAGATGCAGCTGAGCTGATCTCCCACGGCGCGGTGAACGATGGCCGCGGCGACGGCCGAGTCCACTCCTCCCGAGAGACCGCAGATGACTTGAGCCGATCCCACTTGTCGACGCACGCGCTCGATGGCTCGCTCGATGATCGAATGCGAGGTCCACGAGGGAGAGAGCCCGCATATGTCATAGAGGAAACGCTTGAAGATGTCCTGGCCCCGCTCGGTATGAGAGACCTCGGGGTGGAACTGGACTCCGAAGAGCCTCCGCTCGGGGTCCTCCATCGCCGCCACCTGCGATCCTCGCGACTGCGCCACGGCCCGAAACCCGGGAGGGGGATCGGTCACCGCATCGCGATGGCTCATCCAGGTCGAGATCTCGGAGGGAAGGCCCGATAGAAGATGCGAAGCGGGGGCAATCTCGACAAAGGTTCGGCCAAACTCAGCCAGGTCGGTGCGAGCGACCGATCCCCCGGCGAGATCGGCCAGCAGTTGATGTCCGTAGCAGATGCCGAGGACTGGTATCCCGAGGTCGAGGATGGCGGGGTCGATCCGGTAGCCGTCCTCGGCGTATACCGAAGCCGGCCCCCCCGACAGAATCAAAGCCGCGGCCTTCTTCTCCCGAACCTGGTCGGCGCTGATCTGACGGGAAACGATCTCCGAATGAACGTGGGCTTCGCGAACTCGGCGAGCTATCAGCTGGGCGTACTGGGCACCGAAGTCGACGACGAGAACCGTCATCCCATGCCGACTCGTTGCGCCTTTTGCAGCGCCTTCCCCTCGGTTTGCATCGAAGGGGCGAGCATGATCTCCGCCTTTTGGAAGGCCTTGACGTCCGAGTAGCCGCACGTCGCCATCGACACCCGCAGGGCGCCAAAGAGGTTGCGGCGACCGTCGTTCTCGTGGGCCGGGCCGACGAGGATCTCCGCTAGGGAGCCGAGCCTCCCCACCTGCACGCGAGCTCCACGGGGCAGCGTGGGATGGAACGTGGCCATCCCCCAGTGGAAACCACGACCGGGCGCTTCGTCGGCGCTCGCCAGAGGCGAACCGATCATCACCGCGTCGGCCCCACAGGCGATGGCCTTGGCGACATCACCTCCGGTGCGCATTCCGCCATCGGCGATCACCTGCACGTAGCGACCGGTCTCGTCCAGGTGACGGATACGAGCACCGGCGGCGTCGGCGATGGCGGTGGCCTGGGGTACTCCCACTCCCAGGACGCCCCGGGTGGTGCAGGCCGCTCCCGGGCCTACCCCCACCAAAACTCCGGCGGCGCCGGTGCGCATGAGATGGAGGGCGGTGCTGTAAGAGGCACATCCACCAACGATCACCGGCAAATCGCAACGGGCGATGTACTCGGCCAGGTTGAGCGGTTCGCTCCGGGTGGATACGTGCTCAGCCGATACCACAGTCCCTTGAATGACCAGTACGTCGAGGCCGCCGGATATGGCGGCAGCGCCGAATTCCCGAACCCGCTGGGGCGTGAGGCTTCCAGCGGTGACGACGCCCGATGCCTTGATCTGCTCGACTCGTTCCTTGACGAGGTGTTCTTTCACCGGCTCGAGATAGATCTCCTGCATCCGCTGGGTCGCCTTCTCGGCCGGGAGCTCGGCGATCTCGTCGAAATAGGGCTCGGGATCCTCGTAGCGGGTCCAAAGACCCTCGAGATTGAGAACCCCAAGGCCCCCCAAGCGGCCGATGGCGATTGCAGTCTCCGGACTGATGGCGCCGTCCATCGCCGAGCCCAACATCGGGAGATCGAAGCGGAAGCCCTCGAGCTGCCAGGAGATGTCGACGTCGTCGGGGTCGCGGGTCCTTCGAGAGGGAACAATGGCGATGTCGTCAAACCCGTAGGCCTGACGGGCCGACTTCCCGATGCCGATATCGATCTCCACAATCACTCCTTGGCCAGCGCAAACCTTGTCCACGAAGTGTAGGAAGGTCGTTCCTGCTGACCGGTACCGTGACCTCAGTGGAGGTGATGACCTGGCGAACCCGAGATTTTTGGCTGGCAATGTTCGCCGGGCTCGTCGGAGCGGGCGTCGCCACCATCGCCCTTCTGGCCAGCGGCGCCAGCACGTCGGCCCTGCTGGTGACGGCCGCCCTCGCCCAATACGTCGGCCACCTCGGGACGCTCTGGCTGCTGGGCCGGCGGCGGGGAGGCCTGGAGACCCTCGGTTTATCCATCGAGGGAAGCGACCTCCGCTACATATTTCTCGGCCTGCTGCTGCAGATAACCGTTCCCATCATCTTCTTCCCGCTTGCCAATCTCGTGAGCGAGGGAGAAGGAGGCCAGATCATCAGCGATCAACTCCGCGCTCTCGACACCCCCTATGCCAAAGTGATCATGGCGGCGGTGGTGACGGTGCTGGCCCCGCTCACCGAAGAGTTGCTCTTCCGGGGAGTGCTGCAACGCTCGTTGGGGATCGGCCGACGGGCGATCTGGATCACCGCTTTGGTTTTCGCTGTCTTCCACCTGGTCGGGCTCAGCGGCGACTTCTTCCGCAGCCTGGTCCTGACGATGCCGACATTCCTCGTGATCGGCCTGGTGCTCTCTTATGTAACGGTCCGGCAAAAACGCCTCGGGCCGGCGATCTTCATCCACTCCGGCTTCAACCTGCTGGCCCTAGTCGTTCTCTTCCTGCCGACCGAGCTGGTCGAGGAGATCGTCTCCCGGCAAACCTAAGGTTCTAGGCCGCGGAAAGCGCGGCCTAGAACCTTAGGTTTCGGTGGGGCGGGCTAGTTGGCGCCCAGCCCGACCGCCTTCCGCACCAGCCGCATCGTCGCCTCGGCCCTGGTGCGAGCATCGAGGGCGGCCTTTTGCATCAGTCGAGCCACTTCAGCGTCTTCGGTTCGCTTAAAGCGTCCCCTGATCGGAGCGAGACGTTCGACCACCGCCTCGGCCACCGCTTTCTTAAAGGGCCCGTAGCCGGCATCGCCAAACTCCGACTCGAGTTCGGGAATAGGCCGCCCCGAGGAGAAAGACATCAGCTCGAGCAGATTGGAGATCCCGGGCTTCTCGTCCCAGTCGTAACGCACCTTGCGATCGGAGTCGGTGACGGCTCCCATCACCTTCCGCCGGGTGGTTTCCGGGTCTTCGGTGAGACCGATGTACGAGTCGGGATCGGGATCGGTCTTGGACATCTTGGCCGAGGGATTTTGTAGAGACATCACGCGGGCGCCGAGCTCGGGGGTGATCCGCTCCGGCAACGGGAAGAGCTCGCCGAAGCGACCGTTGAAGCGAACCACGAGATCGCGGGTGAGCTCGAGGTGCTGGGTTTGATCATCCCCCACTGGCACGGCGTTGACGCGGTGGATGAGGATGTCGGCGGCCATCAACACCGGATAGGAGAGCAGTCCCAGGTTCTGACCGGACTTATCCGACTTCTCCTTGTATTGAATCATGCGCTCGAGCTGGCCGATTCCGGCGAGCGTGCCGAGGATCCACGCGAGCTCGGCATGCTGGGGCACCTGACTCTGCATGTAGAAAAGCGAGCGGTTGGGATCGACGCCCGAAGCCAGAACCACCTTCGCCGTGTTGAGTCGGCTGCGCTCGAACTCGGCTGGGTCATAGGGCACCGACATGGCGTGGAGGTCCACCACGCAATAGAACGTCTCGTAGGTGTCTTGCATCTTCACCCAGTTGTCAAGGGCCCCCATCAAGGTTCCCAGGTGAAGCTCCCCGGTGGGTTGGATGCCCGAGAACACCCGGGGACGGTCGCTCATCTTTCTCCTTCTCGCCGTTCTGTGGGCTCACAGATAGGCACAGCCGTCCTGCGAACCCTGGGTTCGCTTAAGACTATCTATGAGGCGAGATGGCTCGGTACGGCTCGTACCGGGGGTCGGACGGCGCTCGGTTCGGGCCGCAACCGATCGGGGAGAACGAGTCGGAAGCAGGCGCCGCCCAGGAGCTTCGAGCGCTCGTAGGTGGCGGTTCCCCCGTGGCGGCGAACGACCAGGTCGACCACAGAGAGCCCGATTCCCGAACCGGGGGTTGTGGCGTTGAGGCGGTTTGCTCCCCGTTCAAACTGCTCCCAGATCGCGAGCTCATACTTGCGAGGAACACCTGGTCCATCGTCGTGAACTTCGATGACCAAGTCGGCGCCTTCGGAACGGCCAATCACAAGAGCCTTGCCACCGCCGTAGCGGAAGGCGTTGACAATCAAGTTGTCGAGGGCCTGGCGAAGCCGGTCGGCATCGGCGAAAGCCACTAGATCCGGTTCGACCTGGACCTCGAGATCCCGATCCTGGCGAGCGAGGCGGCGTGCGGATTCGTCCACCAGCTGATTCACCGAAGCCTCTGACTCTGCGAGCTCCAGCGTGTTCGACTCGCGGGCCAGGAGCAGCAGGTCGGCCACGATCCGGGACATGTAGAGCGACTGCTGGCGCACGATCGAAATCAGCTCTTTGCGCTCCTTGGCTCCCAGTTCAATCGTCGTGTCGTCCAGCACTTCGAGAAACCCGACCATGGCGGTGAGGGGAGTGCGCAGCTCGTGCGAAACCGAGGAAACCAGACCGCGTCGTTGTTCGCTGACCAGGTTCCGGTAGTCCCGAAGCGCAACGAGCTGTCGAACTACCACCAGAGCCCCGATCCCCAGTCCCATGACCAGCAGGACGGCAATGTCCGAATCAATGTCGCTGAGCCATACCTGTCTGACCACAGCTAGCAGCGCCACCACCATGGCGCTATAAGGAGCCACCATCGCCCAAAGCGGCTGGCGCCGATCGGCGTATTCCTTGGGCTTCATCCGATGACGAATCTGGGAGGCGGCCACCAGCTGCAAAAGCGAAGCCGCCAGGAAGAATCGGAAATCAGGTTGGGCGGCGGTCAAAGACTCGCCAATACCGGAGCTGAGCAATCGGAGGTCCGCCAGGGCCTGAACACACATCGCCATGCCAAGAGCAACGATGCGGACGTCAAAGCGCCAGGCCGAGCGGCGAATGGTGACGATCATCGCCACCACCACCATGAGCGAGTCGAGCAAGGGATATCCGATCCCGGCCACTCTCTCCCAGAAAGTGGCACTCGCTAAGTGGACGCGGATTCCTGGGAGAAAGAAGACAACGAGGAGTATCGCAACCGACAGGGCGCCGATGGCTCCGTCGAGAAAAATCCGCACCCGGCTCTGGAGCCCACCGACGTGGGGCATGACCAGGAAGCCCACGATCGCAAAGGAGTAGGCGGTGAGGAACGCCAAGTCATGAAGCCCGAAGACAGGTAGCGCTCCAGCCGAGGCCAAGACACCTGTCACCCCAACCGTCGTTGCGGCGATCAGGAATCCGGTTCCCACCAGTCGCCAGGCCATGGCTTCCCGGTCGGGGTGAACCCGGGCGCCGCGCAGGATGAGAACCGCTGAAACCCCGGTGCCGAGGAAGAGGCCAACGAGGCCAATCTCGAAAAACCTGGTGTGATCGACGAGCGCCAGGAGCCAACCGATGGCCGCCGGGATCGCCCCGACAAGCAATAGCACCCGACGCCAAACGCCGCGGTTTCGGCCTTCAGTACCCACAAAGTGGGTTATCGGATGGGTTTTAGGCTAGGAAAAGGGTCGATCCGCACCGCTGGCGGCGGTGAGATCGATCTCGATTTCGGTGTCGCCGGTGACGATTGCCAGCTCGCTCCGGAGGGCGTCGATCATTTCCAGGATCTGGTCGTCGGAATGATTGAGGGTGTTGGTGAAACGGACTCCACTCTGCCGCATGGGCACCGCCGGAAACCCGGCGATGTTGAGATAGAAGCCACGGTCCATCATCCGCCGGCAGAGCTCGGTGGCGCGGGTGAAACTCCCGACTTTGACGAACCAGAGCGGCGTCGCATCGGTCGGCATCACCGGCAGACCTGAGATGTCGAGGGCGCTCTGCACCAGCTCGATCTGCTTGCCAAGTGCCTCCTGCCGGTCGCTTTGCTCAGCCGAGAGGTGGATCTCAGCGGCTGCTACTGACGCCCCGAGCTCGGCGGGATGCAGGGGACCGCTGAAGGTCAAGGTGCTGCCGACCGAGAGCACCCGGGCCGCCATCTGGTCGTTCGGAAACGCCAGGGCTGCGCCTCCGCTGCCCCAGGACTTGGCCAGGGAGTACGAGAGCACTAGTCGCGGATGCCAGGGCATCTGGCCGAGGATCCAGCCGCGGCCGTGCTTTCCCTTCCAGCCGAATCCGTGGGCGTCGTCGAAATACATGTAGAGGTTCTCGTACTGATCGAGGATTCGTGCGTAGTCGGCCACTGGGGCGGCATCACCGAACATCGAGTAAATCCCATCGGCCAGAAACCAGACATGGCGATAACGGGACGCCTCCGTTGCAAGAGTCTCCTCGAGGGCGGCCACATCGTTGTGGGGCACTGCCAGGACCGGGATCCCGACCGAGCCCACCACCTTGGCCGCCAGATGCAATGAGGCGTGGGCCTGGGTGTCCACCAAAAGCGCGTCCTCTTCGCCAACCAGCGTGGGGATGGCAGCGAGATGAGCGAGAGTGGTTGTTGAAACGATGATCACCGGCGCCCCGATGATCTGGCGCAACCGCTGTTCGAGATCGGTGTAGAGATCGACCGAGGTGTAAACCGCCGACGACGAGTACACCGTTCCAAAGCGGTCGATCGCCATCTTGGCGCCTTCCTTCAATCGCTTGTCGGTGTTGAGGCCTAAATAGGCGCACGATCCGAAGTTGAGGAGCCTCCGTCCTCCGACCGTGATGTACGCGGCGTCGAGGTTGTGGTCCTCGATGCGAACGCGGACCAAGCCCGCATCGCGGGCGGCAAGCGCGTAACGCTCAAAGAGGGATAAGAAACGCTCCTGGGCGGAAGCGTCGGTTGTTCGCACGGCAATCTCCTCGGTTGCTCCGCCCGACGAGTCGCCTCCAAGCCCAGCGTGGCTCTAAACGAGGGCTAGACGATAAAGGGAATTTCGCGATCTGCCAACAACTCAGATCAAGCGAGCGCGTCGGCGATTGCGCGAGGATGCTCGTTTGCGCGGCTCGGGCAGCTCACCGGGGTGAAATGAGACCAAGTCGTTGAGGCGCTCGTCGTTCGAATACATCCTCACCACCGGCATCCGCAATCCCGCTTCCTTCATGATCCAGCCCGCCGTTTCAAGTTGTTCGTTGCTCACCAGCGTCACCACGAGGCCCGCTTCCCCGGCGCGGGCAGTGCGGCCCGAGCGGTGAACGTAGGTGGTGGAGTCCTCGGGGAGGTCGTAGTGCACCACTACGTCGATGCCCTCTATATCCAGCCCCCGAGCCGCGACATTGGTCGCCACCAGCACGGGCACACGGCCGCTCCGGAATTGCCGAAGCGCCTTCTCACGCTGGATTTGGTCGAGATCGCCATGAATCGCCTTGGCGCTGATCGAGAGCTGCCGGAGGTCGGCTGCCACCCGATCGCAGCCGCGCTTGGTCCGGACGAAGACGAGCGTGCGGGCCGCCGACCGCGCAATCCGAGCCGTGACCCGCGCCTTATCCGTCGACTGCACTTCGAGGAAGCGGTGAACGGAGGACTCGACGGTGACCCGGGTGGAGGTGACCTCATGGAAGATCGGATCTTTCATGTAGTTACGGACCAGCACCTGAACCCGGTGATCGAGCGTCGCCGAGAAGAGCATTGTCTGGTGGACGGCAGATACCTGACGCATGATCGACTGCACCTGAGGGAGGAAGCCGAGATCGGCCATCTCATCAGCTTCGTCGATCACAAGGATCTCGAGGTGGTCGAGGTGCACCGTCCCGCGCTCGAGTAAGTCGATCAGGCGAGCCGGGGTGGCGACGATCACTTCGACTCCGCCGGCCAGCGTTCTCACTTGGTCCCGCACGGAAGTCCCTCCGTAGACCGCCAGCGCCTCCTTTCCCTTGATCTTCGCTAGCGGTTCCAGGGTCTCGGCTACCTGTGCCGCCAACTCGCGAGTGGGGACTACTACCAACCCCCGCGGTCGCCGGGGCTGGGCAACTCCGATCATCTCCAGCATCGGCAACCCGAAAGCAAGAGTCTTCCCCGAGCCGGTTTTGGCCTTGCCGCAGATATCACGGCCCGCCAGGGCATCGGGGATGGTCAGGGCCTGAATGGGAAAGGCCCCGACGATGCCCTCCGATTCGAGCACTTCGATCAATTCAGGGGACACTCCCAAGCCCTCGAAGGAAGGCGCTAACTCTTTACGTTCGACCGCGGAAACCACAAACACCTCATTGGATAGAACAGCCGCTGGCGATCGGCTGTTGACTCGCGCCCCCATCGGGACGATACTTCGGGCAGATGACCGCCCGTTACGACATCATCATTATCGCATAGGCGCACGCCACAACCTGGCGTGTGCCTTCGACCCTTCGCCCGGCGAAGGGTTTTTTGTTGCCGTTACCGAAAAGAGACTTCTATGCCCGACCCGAATCTCGAGATCTACGACACCACCCTGCGCGACGGCTCGCAACAGGAGGGAATCTCTCTCACCGTGGGAGACAAGCTTCGGATCGCCGGTCTGCTCGATGAACTGGGGGTGAATTATGTGGAGGGCGGTTGGCCCGGGGCACTGCCTAAAGACGACGCCTTTTTTGCCCGCGCTCAGAAAGAGCTCGACTTCAGCCATGCCACCTTGGTCGCTTTTGGCTCCACCCGCCGGCCCCAGGTGGCAAGCAGTCACGATCAGCAGTTGCAAGCGCTGATCGCGGCCGGCACCTCAACCATCTGCATCGTCGGCAAAGCCTGGGATTACCACGTCAAGGAGGCGCTGCGCACCGATCTCGACGAAGGATTACGGATGGTTTCGGAATCAATCTCCTACCTCCGCGATCACGATCGTCGGGTCTTCTTCGACGCCGAGCACTTCTTTGACGGCTACCACGCCAACTCAGAGTATGCGCTGCGGGTGCTGAGAGCCGCCCTCGAAGCCGGAGCCGAAAGGCTGGTGCTCTGCGACACCAATGGAGGGACGCTCCCTCACCAAATCATCGACGTGATCGGCAAGGTCTCCGCCGAGCTTCCCGAGGCCGAGATCGGAGTGCATTTCCACAATGATTCCGGTTGTGCCGTTGCATCGTCCCTGGCCGCGGTGCAGGCTGGAGCGCGTCAAATCCAAGGTTGCATCAATGGCTACGGCGAGCGCACGGGCAACGCCGATTTGTGCTCAATCATCCCCGACCTCGTCCTCAAGATGGGGATTCCGGTCTTGAGTCGCGACCGCTTGGCCGCATTGGCGCCCACATCGCATCACGTCGCCGAGATCGTCAATATTTCGCTCGATCCCCATCGGCCATACGTGGGCTCCTCGGCTTTCACTCACAAGGCGGGTCTTCATACCTCGGCGCTCTCCCGGCGCCCCGATGCGTACGAGCACACTCCCCCCGGAGGAGTTGGGAACTTCACCCGCATGGTGGTTTCCGAGCAAGCCGGACGAGCAGCGGTGATGCGCAAAGCCTCCGAGCTCGGCCTGGAGCTTTCCGAGGAGGACGCTCGCCTGGTTCTGGCCCGGGTTAAGGAACTCGAGCATCGCGGCTACCAGTTCGAGGCGGCCGACGGCTCCTTCGAACTACTCATCAGAAGGACGCTCGGTTGGGAGCAGGACTACTTCGAACTCGAATCCTTCCGGACCTTCGTCGAACGGTCCGCCTCAGGAAACGTCGTGGCCGAGGCCACTGTCAAACTCAACGTCGGCGAGGAGCGTCTGGTGACGACGGGCGAGGGAAATGGTCCGGTAAACGCGCTCGACCAGGCGCTGCGGGCTGCTCTGCGAGGCCACTACCCGGCGCTCGACGGCCTGCGTCTGACCGACTATCGGGTGCGGGTCCTCGATTCTTCCGATGGGACCGGGGCGACGGTGCGGGTTCTGCTCGAGACGTCGGACGGAGACTGGTCGTGGACCACTCTGGGCGTTCACGAGAACGTGATCGAGGCCTCGTGGGAGGCACTAGTCGATGGGATCGTTGTTGGCCTCCTGCGGCATTCCCCGGTAGCGAACTAGCCACCCCGGGCTAGAGTCGAGCAGAGGTCTGGGAGGCAGTTAGATCGACAACGTTTCAATACTCGGAGTATTGATTTTGGGCTTGATCGGTGGGGGTCTCCTGGGCTATCTGGTTGGCGGACTGCGGCGGGAGCTTTTCGACCGCAATCTGCGTCACGCCAATACCAGATTGCGCTCTCTCGAACTCGACCGGGATCTTCTCGCCGAGACCCTCGACATCACGCGCCGCGAGCTCGACGACCTCCGTGCCCAGACATCCGGCGGCACCGTCCCTGCGGCCCGCCCGCCGAGTTACTCCGGGGCGTCGCCAGCGATCGCCGCCCGAATGCAGACCCTCGAGATCACCCGTCGCCAGCTCGAGGAGATCCAGGCTGCCAAGAGTGTCGACGTGACGATCGACGACACGGATGCCAGTCGGGTAGCGAGGACCGCCCCCAAAGTCGAGGTCCGTCCGGGCTCACGGGAGAGCGTCAAGACCAACCAGCCAGCGAAGAATCCTCGCCGTCGCCCCCCAAAGAAGCTCCCCGCCGAGGTCGAAGAACCAGACCCGTCGGCCCTGCCAGATGTCGAATACCCAAAGGTCCGGTTCGGCTAGCTGGTCGAGGGCGGGTGTGAAGATGCCCGCCACCTCGCGGGGGCTGGGAACCAATTCGATCTTGCGATCGAAAAGACCCACGACCGGGATGACCATCAGGCTGAACTCGACGGTGTGGATGGCCGGGAGATAGCCCCACACCTCCACCATGTTCTGGGGGATTCCTACCTCTTCTTCGGCCTCGCGGAGGGCGGTGTGGACGGGGTCGCGATCTCCCGGATGCGGGCGACCTCCCGGAAGAGCGATATGACCGGCATGCGTAGGCATTGTCTCGGGCCGCTTGATGAGCACCACCCGAAGATCGCTCGCTTCGTCCTCGAACAGGGGCACCAGGACCGAGGCGGTCGGCTTGCCGTCGTCTGAGGGAAGATCGGCGAGGAGGCGGAGACGGTCCGTCACCGAGCCACGTTATAGGCTCGGCCCCAATGCCTAGCGACCGGATCCAGACTGAGCGGCTCATCCTGCGTCGATTCAGCCGACGCGACATCTCGGCTCTCACCGAGGCGGTACAGGCATCTCTTCCTGCCCTCAACGAGTGGCTTCCCTGGGCGCACCCCGGTTATCGGAAGGAAGACGCCGCCATCTACATCCGCGACTCGATAGAGGCTTGGAAAGAGGGCAAGGCCTACGACTGGGCGCTTCGACGGAAGGGAGATCCCCGGCGCCACCTTGGCAACCTCTCAACGTGGGGGGTTTCCCGTCTCACACGAACCGGGGAGATCGGGTACTGGATTCGGACCGACCAGACCGGCCAGGGACTAGCGGGGGAAGCCACCAAGGCGATCATGCGGGTTGGTTTCCAGGAACTCGGGTTTCACAAGATTGTCTTGCGGATCGCGGTCGGCAACGACGCCTCCGAGAAGGTGGCGAAAAAGCTGGGCTTCGCCAAGGAGGGGGTGCTGCGGGAGGAGCTACTGATCCGGGGACGGTGGATCGACCACAACCTCTACTCGATGTTGGAGCAAGAGTTCGAGGATGAACGCGACCCAGGGTAGATAAGGACGTCTAACAGCCGTATCTACCCTGGGTCGCGTCCTAGCCGGCGGCGAGGACGCGGGAGGCGTCGCCGAAGACCGAGGCCAAGGTCGGATAGATCCCAACCAGCACCGTCAGCACCCCGGCGATGATGAGAGCGAGGCGGAGGGAGCCAGAGGGCGTGTCGGCCCGATCGCCCAGGGCGGTGGCGGGGACGCCATCGAGCCAGATCGATTTCACCACTCGGGCGTAGTAGTAGAAGGCGATGACGCTGTTGACGGCAGCGATCACCGCCAGGGCCACTGTCGACACTCCCCCGGCGATCATCACTGAGCGGAACATGACGAACTTGGCAAACCATCCCGCCAGCGGCGGGATCCCGGCAAGAGAGAAGAAGAAGACCGCCGCCAGCACTCCTAGCCGGGGGTCGTAGGACCCGAGCCCAGCCCAGCCGTCGATGTCGCCCGTCCCGGTCTTGCGGGCGCCGGCGATCACCACCGCAAACGCACCGAGGTTCATGATCGAATAGATGACGAGGTAGACGACGGTGGCCGAGAAAGCTTCGGAAAGATCGGTCCCGCTCACCGCCGCGGCGGCGAAAGGCACCAGCATGAAACCCGCCTGGGCGATCGAGGAGTAGGCGAGCAGCCGCACGATGTTCTGTTGCCGCAGTGCCGCCAGGTTGCCGATGGTCATCGAGGCCGCGGCCATGATCCAGAGGGCGGGCGCCCAGTAATTGGAGGCACCCGGGAGCGCCAGGTACATCAAGATCAGCATCCCCACGAACCCCGCTGCTTTGGAGTTGACCGAGAGATAGGCCGTCACCGGAGTCGGCGCCCCCTCATAGGTGTCCGGAGCCCAAAAATGGAAGGGCACCGCCGAGACTTTGAAACCGAAGCCAACGATGATCAGCAGCACGGACAAGCCCAGCGCGGTCGCAGCCTCACCCGAGCCGGCGGCGCTGATGCCGTCTCGGATCCCAGCGAAGGAAACCTCACCCGTGATCCCGAACACAAGCGACATTCCAAAGAGCATGAGAGCCGTCGAGAGGACACCAAGGATGAAGTACTTGAGCGAGGCCTCGTTCGACTTCATGTCGCCCTTGCGCCACCCCGCCAGCATGAACAGCGGAGCGGTCGTCAGCTCCAATCCGATAAAGAGCACGATCAGATCCCGCGACGAGGCCATGACCAGCGATCCGAGGATCGAACAAAGGATGAGGAAGTAGTACTCGCCCTGGTAGTAGCGATCGCCCTCGATGTACGACACCGACATCAGAAGGACGAGATAGCCGGCGACGATGAAGAGACCTTTCAATACCAGCGCGAAGGTGTCGACGGTGTAGGAGCCGTCGAACATTTCCCGGCTGCCGCCGTCAACTGCCAGTATCAGGAGGGGGAGGGCGGCAAAGGACACCCCCAGAACTGAGGCGATGGCGGTCAAGTACTTCGCCGGCCGCGGCAGCAGGAGATCGAGCGCCAGCACCAGAACGATCGTCGCCACCAGGATCAGCTCCGGGGCGATCGCCAGGTAATCGATCTCAAAGCCCATGAACTCAGCCGCCGAGCGACGCAGTCACACTGGGCCCGAAGGCCGTCTCCACCAGGCTCACGACCGAGTCGTTGGTCGCGCCCAGGACCAGCCGGGGATAGATGCCCACTATGACGATCAGGATGATGAGCGGCACCCAGGCGGCGATCTCGAAGCGATCGACGTCGTGAAATTCGTGGTTCTCCCATTCGGCTGGGGGCTCACCCAGATTCACCTTTTGCAGCATCCACAACATGTAGCCCGCGGTGAGGACGGTCCCGATCGCCCCCAGCACCATCGCCGTCCGGAACACCGTGAGTGACAACCCTTCGGCGGGGTTGTAAGCCCCGAGGAGGGACATGAACTCACCCCAAAAGCCGGCCAGACCGGGTAGGCCAAGGGAAGCGAAGGCCGTGAACGCGAGAATCCCACCCAGGATCGGCATCAGCTTCATGTTCCCCCCGAGACGCGCCATCTCCCGGGTGTGGTACCGATGGCTCATCGAACCGGCGAGGAAGAAGAGCAGGCCGGTGATGAGGCCGTGGGCCACCATGCCGATGATCGAGGCATTGATGCCGACGTCGGTGAGGCTGGCGATGCCGAGCATGACAAAGCCCATGTGCCCCACCGAGGAGAAGGCGATCAGGCGTTTGAAGTCGGTCTGGGCCAGACAGGCCAGCGAGCCGTAGATGATGCCGATCACGGCCAGGATGGCGAGGGCCGGAGCCCACTGCCGGGCGGCATCGGGGAGGATCGGCAGCGAGATCCGGATGAACCCGTAGGAGCCGAGCTTCAGCATGATGGCGGCCAGCAGAACCGAGCCCACCGTGGGGGCGGCGGTGTGTGCATCGGGGAGCCAGGTATGAAGCGGCCACATCGGCACCTTGACCGCAAAGCCCAGAAACATTGCCCCGAACACCAGCCAGCCGAAGCGTCCGGCAAACACCTCCGGAGTGTTGGAGGCGATCGCCACCAGCTCGGGGATGTCGAAGGTGCGTTCCCCGGCCACATCTGATCGGAAATAAAGGGCCAGGAAGCCGAGAAGCATGAAGGCCGACCCAAACAGCGTGAAGAGGAAGAACTTGATGGCCGCATAAAGCCGGGTCTCGGTCTCGCGGGCGAAGCCGGGAATCTTGCGCACGGTCTTGTCGCCCCAGATCCCGATCATGAAATACATGGGCAGCAGTACGACCTCGAAGAAGATGAAGAAGAGGACCAGATCCAATGCCGAGAACGTCCCGTTGAGCCCGGTGGCCAGGATCAACATGAGGATGAGGAAGCCCTTGGGATTCCGGGGCTCCTCCCAGTGATTCCAGGAATAGATCACCGACAGCACCATCACGAAGGTGGAGAGGACGAGAAGCGGAAGGCTGATTCCATCGATCCCGATGTGGTAGTTGGCATTGATGGCACTGATCCAGGAAACGTTGGTCTCGAACTGGTAGCCGGTGGATCCGAAGTCGAAGCTGAACAGAAGGGCAAGCGAGATGAGGAAGGTGATCACCGTCACCGCCAGACCGAGGCGTTTGATCATCTCCTCTTGGGCCCGGGGGATGGCAGACATGAGAAGGGCCCCGGCGATGGGCAGCATCACCACTGCCGTCAAGCCCCAGTCGTTCAACAGATCCATCTAATTCCCTCTCCTATCTGAAAACCACGATCGAAAGCACCAAGATCAACGTTCCCAACACGAACCCAGTGGCGTATTGCTGGACGCGGCCGGTCTGCATCTTGCGAAGCGACGTCCCCGCCGAGTCGGCTGCGGCCGAGACTCCCCCGATCAAACCGTCGATCCCGCGCTGATCGAGACCGCCGTAAACGAAGCGGGACAGAGCCAGCGAGAGGCCGGCGACGCCGTTGACCACTCCGTCGATCAAATAGGTGTTGGTCCAATTGACCGCCCGGGCGATAGGCCCCTTGATGGGCGCCACGATGCCATACCAATAGAGGTCGTCGAGGAAGTACTTCCGGCGCAAGAGCGGGTAGAGGAGGGGGATCTCGAGGCGATCTCGTTCGGGCTGGGTGTTGCGTTCGGGATAGAAGATGAGATAGGCGAAAAGGATCCCGAGCAGTCCGGCGATCACGCCCGGAATAAGAGCACCAAAGTCAAAAGACGCGGGCGATTCAACCGGATGGAAGATCTCACGGTTTTCCACCCAGTGATGGAAGCCGGTAAAGACACCCGGGATGTTGACCCATCCCGCCGCCACCGCGCCTATCGCCAATGCGACCAGGGGCACGGTCATCACCCGCGGTGATTCGTGGGGATGGCCGTGGCCGAGATAGTGGCCATGGAAAGTGAGAAAGACCATGCGGAAGGTGTAAAAGGCGGTGATGAAGGCGGCGATGATCCCTAGCCACATCACGACCGTGTAGCCCTCGTGGTTGAAGGTGGCGAGGATCTCATCCTTGGAGAAGAAGCCGGCCAGAGGCGGGATCCCCGAGAGGGCAAGCGCCCCCACGAGGAACGTCCGATAAGTGACCGGCATGTGTTTTCGCAAGCCGCCCATATCGCTCATGTAGTTGGAGTGGTCGGCATGGATCACCGACCCGGCCCCGAGGAAAAGCAGGGCCTTGAAGAAGGCGTGGGTCCAGAGATGGAAAAGACCGGCGGTATAACCACCCGACCCCAATGCGGCCACCATGTAGCCGAGCTGGCTGACGGTTGAATAGGCAAGCACCCGCTTGATGTCGTCCTGTACCAGTGCCAGCAGGCCGGTGATGAAGAGAGTGGCGGCCCCAATCCCGAGGA
>DATBKE010000120.1:0-27578 GCA_036556085.1 Acidimicrobiia bacterium
CTCGATGGCTCTCTGTGTCGCCCGCCCGGTGTGCGAGGCCAACACGATCGCCCGGTTGGAGGTTGGCACCGGAGGGATGCCCACCAGCCGGAGGCGGTCAGCCACACTGAGGTAATGACGGCGAATGGCGAGCATCCCCGAGACGATCAGTGGGATAGCGACGATGATGATCCAGGCGCCGTGGGTGAATTTGACAGTGGCGATGATGACGAGCACCACGGCCGTGGTCACCGCGCCGACGATGTTGAGCGCCGCCGGGCCTCTCCATCCGGGAGGCTTGAGGCGGAACCAGCGCCGGACCATGCCCGACTGGGAAAGAGTGATCGAGAGGAATACCCCCACGACGTAAAGCTGGACCAAACGGCTGACTTGTGCGTCAAACGCCCAAATCAAGAGACAGGCGATCGTGGCCAGCACCAAGATCCCGTTCGAGAAAACCAAGCGGTCACCGAGGCTGCGGAACTGGCGAGGCATCAGCTTCTGACTTGCCAAGACTGCGGACAAACGGGGGAAGTCCTGGTAGGCGGTGTTCGCGGCCAGAAAAAGGATGGCAGCAGTGAAGAGCTGCAGGATCCAGAACCCAATGCCCTCGTTGAACGCGGCCCGGCCCAGCTGCGAGATCACCGTGCCGAATTCGTCGACCGTTTCTTCCGAAATGCGAACGTTGAACAGACGGGCCAGGGCCGAGATTCCGATGAACATCGAGATCCCGATCACGCCCATCATGATCAAAGTAAGGGATGCGTTTTTTGCCTTGGGAGGTCGAAACGCCGGAACCCCGTCCGCAATGGCCTCCACACCCGTCAGAGCGGTCGAACCGGAGGCGAAAGCCCGCAGGAGTAGAAAGAGGGACACGGCGCCTACCTCGGGGATGAGATCGATCTCAGAGGAGATGGCTTGTGGGCAGACGCCGTCGGCACACTGAATCAGACCGGCGATGATCATCGTGAAGACCGTGGCGACGAAGGCATAGGTGGGGATTGCAAAGAGCGCCGACGACTCCTTGGCCCCCCGAAGATTGGCGATCGAGATGAGGATCACGAAACCGATTGCGATCGATACGCGGTGAGGGAGGGTGTTCGGAAGAGCAGAGGTGATTGCCGCCGTACCGGCCGAAACCGAGACCGCCACGGTCAAGGTGTAATCGGTGAGGAGAGCGGCCCCGGCCACTGTCCCTGAGTAGAGGCCGAGGTTGTCGTAGGTGGCCATGAATGCGCCGCCGCCTCCGGGGTACGCGCGAATCATGGGCGGGTGGGTGGCGATGATGATCGCAAAGAGGACGGCAATCCCAATGGCCACCGGGGTGAGCCGGGCGAAGGCGCCGACACCGGCCAGGGCGAGCACCAGCATCGCCTCCTCGGTGGCGTACGAGACCGAGGAGAGAGCATCCGATGCAAACACCGGCAAGGCCAACCTCTTGGGAAGAAGCTGGTGCTCTGCCTGGTCGCTCGCCAGTGGCCGCCCAATCACACGGCGCTTGAAGTCCGCCCAACGAACCAAAATCCTCAACGCCGACGTCAGGCGCGACCGGTCAGCTTATCTGCCCGGGGCCGGTAGAGGAAGACTTTGGGGAGTGCGCCCGGAGGGATTCGAACCCCCGACGCCCGCCTTAGGACGGCGGCGCTCTATCCACTGAGCTACAGGCGCGCCTCACCATTCTGACGTAGATTCGATCCCAAATCGGAAGGATCTCTCGCGATGACGATGGAAAGAATCGCCGGCGTTCTTGGCCTCATTCTTTATCTGGGAGTCGGATTCTTTTATCTCACCTCGGGTCTGGTGGTCCCATTTCCTTGGCTCGCCCTGCTTTGGGCCATTTGGTTGGGCGGACTCTTCTGGGCGGTGTTGGTGTATCGATCTCGGCCGGCCTTGGTCTTGCTCTTCGCGCCTCTGGCCTTCGGTTTCTGGTTCTTGTTCGTGACCGCAGGCGAGCGATTCCTGGGCTGGACGGCGTAAGGACCCACCTCTTTTCCAAACACTGGGGCGCCTAACCTTCGCCGATGGCTGATGAAGAAGAACGCATCGCCTTGTTCCTCGACTTCGAGAACCTGGCCATCGGCGCCCGCGATGCACTCGGTGGTCAGGACTTCGACTTCAAACCCATTGCCGATGCTTTGGCCGAGCGGGGGCGGGTGGTCTCAAGGCGCGCCTACGCAGATTGGTCGATGTTCGAAGAGGGTCGCCGGATGCTCACCCGCCATCACCTCGAGCTGATCGAGATTCCCCAACGGCTGGGGGCGACGCGCAAGAACGCGGCCGACATCAAGATGGCGGTGGACGCCATCGAACTTGCCTTCGAGCGCGACTACGTCACCACCTTTGTCATTGGAACGGGCGACTCCGATTTCACACCGCTGGTGCACAAGTTGCGCGAGCTCAACAAGAAGGTGATCGGAGTTGGGATCAAGGCGTCGACTTCGGCGTTGCTGCCCCCCGCCTGCGACGAGTTTCTCTTCTACGAATCCCTAGAAGGGGTGGAAGGGTCAGTCACCGAGACGTCCAGGCAGAGGCGGGCTCGGCGGTCCGAGCCGCCGTCGGAGGATGTCGCCAGCGACGAGGAGCGCGAGCCAATCGAGGCTTTGATCACCAGCACCCTCGCCGGCTTGCAACGCTCGAGCGGCGAGTCGGTCCTGGCGTCATCGCTGAAGCGGGCGGTGCTGCGAAAGGACTCGACCTTCTCCGAGGCCGACTACGGGTTCAGGGCGTTCGGGGAGTTGCTGCGGAATCTCGAGGAGCAGGGCCTGATCGAACTGAGCGAGGGCCCGGCCAAAGGCGATCCCGTTGTCCAGTTCAACCAAAATGGAGGCGGGGAGAATGAAGCCTTCTCGCTGCTGGTCGACGTCGTGACCGAGCTTCAGCGACGCAACGGCAAACCCGCCCTCTCGGGGTTGAAGAACCAGGTGAGAAAGCGCGATACCTCGTTCTCGGAAAGAAAGTACGGCTTTTCCGGGTTCCTGCAGTTCTGCAAAGCGGCCGCTACCCGTGGACTCATCGAGCTGGAATGGGACAAGGCACTCAACGACTACCGAGTCGGTCTCCCCTGACCTGACCGCGTGTTGATTCTCGATGCGGGAGCGACGAGGCTCGCCCTCTCGATGGACCGGGCAATCGAGGCGATGAAGATCGGCCTGGGCGACGATCGCGAGGTTCCCCTCCGGGCGCTGCTTGGCGGCTCGATGTTCATGCCCGGACGGGCAGGAGCCACGACTGGGATGAAGGTCGTTTCGACCGTCCCCGGCAACCCGGCCGGGATCGTCGTCGTTTTCGACTCCGAGGGGTCGGCAATCGGGATGGTAGACGGTCCGACTCTCACCTCAATCCGGACAGGCGCCGCCTCCGGCTTGGCAACGAGTTTGCTCGCCCGACCTGATGCGAAGGTGATGGCGATGCTGGGAGCTGGGGCGATGGCCATTGATCAAGTCGCCGCCGTCGCCGCCGTACGACGATTGGAAGAGATCCGCGTCTGGAGCCGGCGACCGGATCGGGCTCGGGACCTGGCCAAACGGCTGGAAGAGATCGGTTCGCCAGCCACGCCGTTCTCGAGAGCTGACGACGCGGTCAATGGCGCGGATGTCATCTCCAGCGCCACTCCTTCAAAGGAGCCCCTCTTTCAGGATCGCTCGGTTACGCCGGGTACACATATCAACGCGGTTGGTGCCTTCACCCCCGAGATGTGCGAGGTTCCAGCCGAGACGGTGAATCGGTCGTACCCGGTAGTGGATGACCTGGTGGCAGCGGCGGCCGAGGCTGGGGACCTGATTCAGGCCGGCCGGGAGCCGGTGGCGACTATCGCCGATGTGCTGGCCGGCCGGCACCCCCAAATCGGCGAGGACGTGACCCTTTTCAAGTCCGTCGGGATCGCCTCCCAGGATGTCGCCGCCGGAGCTGCCGCCCTGGCCTCGGCCCGGGCGATGGGGATCGGCCGCGTGGTCTGAACCTTTCTCACGTTCTGTGGACCGTTATCCGGTCCTAGCGCGGATACGAACCCTGGGTTCGCCAGTAGGCGGTGATATAACCAACCCCGATGAGAGAGATCGGTGAGAGGCTCCGGAGCAGAGCCGTGGGGGTCCTCACCGATCGGGAAACGACCACCTTCCTCGTTTTGTCGGCGGTGGTGGGGCTCGGAGTAGGCGTCGGGGCGGCGGCCCTGGTGACGGTTATCGACCTCATCGCCACGGGTTTTCGACAGCTCGAGGATTCATTCGGCGGTGGCCAATGGCTGGTGTTCGTGGCCGTCCCCTTGGGTCTCTACCTGGCCTGGCGATTGGCCAAGCGTTTCGCCCCCGAGGTGGAGGGGGACGGCGTTCCCGATGCCATTGCCGCCCTCGCCATCCATGGGGGGACCATCCGCGGGCGGGTGGCCCCGATCAAGATCGTCGCTACCGCCCTCACTCTCGGCGGCGGGGGCTCGGGAGGACGGGAAGGGCCGATCGTTCAGATCGGCTCATCGATCGGCTCCGTCGTCGCTCGTTTCTTTCACCTCGGTGAAGACCAGATCAAAAGCCTGGTGGCGGCAGGCGCCGCCGCCGGCATCGGTGCCAGCTTCAACGCTCCTATAGCCGGCATGCTCTTTGCCCTGGAGGTGATCATCGGCAGCTTCGCCGTGCGCCATGTCTCGGCGATCGTCATTGCCTCGGTGGTGGCAGCCATCACCAGTCGCAGCATCGTGGGCGAGGGTCTCACGATTCAGGCCGGGTCCTATGAGCTCGGCGACCCCCGGCAGCTGATCGGCTATCTGGTCCTCTCATTGCTCGCCGCCTTGGCCGGACTGGCGGTGCTGCGAATGATGGACTGGCTCGGGGGCTGGCAGCGAGGGCGCGAGCTCGGAGGTTGGAGGCCGGTGCTCTTTGGCCTGGTCGTGGCCGGACTCGGCTTCTTAGCCCCCGAGATCCTCGGCACCGGCCAGTCCTTCGTGAGCGATCTTCTGGGACAGTCAGAAGCCTTCGAACGGGCCGGAATCGGCGGCAACGACTGGTGGGCCTTGGCCCTGCTGGCTGGGGCGAAGGTGGTCGCCACCTGTTTCACGACCACCTCGGGCGCCGCCGGGGGGGCCTTCTTCCCTTGCCTGTTTATCGGCGCCACCCTCGGTGCCTCCCTCGGCGAGCTCCTGGCCCCGATCGATGCCCTGGGAGGATTAAGACCCGGTGGCCTGGCCGTGGTGGGGATGGCGACGGTGATCGCAGCGGTGGCCCGAGCGCCCTTGACGGCGATCATGCTCGTGTTCGAGATCACCGGTGCCCGCGACTATGGATTGATCTTGCCGTTGATGTTGGGCACCACGATGGCCACTTTCCTTGCTGACCGTTTCCATCCCGACAGTCTCTATCAATCGGTCCTGCGACGAAGGGGGATCTCGCTCGTGCCCCACAGTGAGATCGACCTTCTCGACACCGTCAATGTTGGCGACGTGATGCATCGACCGCACGCGGTGGCGCGGCTTCATCAAGGGCTGGGGGCAGTTGAGAGCACCATGTCGCGATTTCGATACAACGGATTGGTCGTCCTGGACGCGAACAAGGTGGTGGGCATGATCACCGTCGCTGACATCGCCCGGGCAGGCGGCGCCGGCACCAAGGCCACGGTGGAGCAGGCGATGACTCCCCGTCCGGTGACGGTGACTCCGTCGACGCCGGTGTCCTCGGCCCTGGAACGGATGGCAGCACTGGGAATCGGTCGGCTGCCGGTGGTGGCCGAGGATGGATCCGGAACCTTTATCGGTTTGTTCCGACGGGAGGAGGCGGTGCGCGCCTATCACCAGGCATTGTCGAAGCGAACTGAGCGCGAATTGGTGAGACGGCGGCTCGAACAGCGGACCGATCCCGGCGCCGGCTATTTCGACTTCCGGGTTCCCCCCCGCTCGATCGCCGATGGCAAGCTGATCCGCGAGGTGGCTTGGCCGGAGGGCTCGACTCTCGTTTCGGTGACGAGGAGCCGGGAGCTGATTGTTCCCACTGGGGGCACCACCCTCCTCGCCGGTGACGTCGTCACCGCCTTCGGCACCCCGGCCTCGCGATCAGAGATGATCGAACGGCTTAACGCGGGGGCCTCCGAAGCAACCGCCGAGATCCTCGTCGACGAAATCGAAGGGGAGGCTGGTGGTCCGGAAGGGACTGACGCCGCGCCGACCCCGCCGTAGAATCTCGGACATGGGTGTTGCTTTTGCCATTTTTCTCGCTGCGGCGATCCTTATCGGGACCAGCATCTATCTCCGACAACGCCGGAAGAAGCTCGAAGCGGAGCTCGGCATCCAGATTCCGAGCCGTCGCTCGAACCGCAATCTCCCCCCAACCACCGCCGCTCCCGAGATCAAGATCGATCGTCCCCGGCCAGACGTGGCGGAGTTCCATGTTGACGGCACCGATGCCATCGTTCGCTTCGATGTTCCCCTCGGGGAGGGGGAGATCGATGAGATCCTCTCCGATCTCCTGGTTCGCGAGGCGATTGAGGTTGTTCGAGAGAAGCGCCATTCGCTGCCCTTAAGCCACATCACCGAAGTCGTCGCCATGGCCGGTCGCGATGAGGTGCGACGCGTCGGTTCCGCCAAGCTGGACCAGCCCGGCACTCTTCCTCCGCGGGCAGAAGGGGTGGACATCCTCAATCTCGCTGCCATCAGCGACGACCCCTTGCTGGCCTCCTTTCGGGACCGGTCCGAAACCAGCGTTCAGCCCGGGGTCGAGGCGCAAGAACGATCAGATGAGCTAGCCCCGCTCTCCCAGGAGATCCGTTTGCCAAAGGCGGTCGTCACCGGACTGCGGGCGCAGGGGATCGACCCCGACGATCTCACGCCGGGCAGCCTGGTCACCGGTCTTCTGGCGCTCTTTGGCTATCAGGTCAATCCCGCGGGGATGACAGCCTGGATGGCTTCGAAGGCGGGTGAGACCACTTATCTCGTGGAGGAACGCCACGAGCCGGGCGAACATCCCGAGCTCGAGGAGTCAGTCATCCGCAAGTTCATGATCGAATTCGGATCGTCGGGGGCCAACCGGGGGATGTTGGTCACCGACAAATACGGGCCCTTTGAGATATACGAACTGGAACGGCGAAACCCCCGGGTTCGCTTCGTCACTCGAAACCGATTGCAGTCGATGGTCGATTCGCTCTCATTGTCCTAAAGGGCTCATCGAGCGGAACCGAAGCTGATGCTCGGGCGTCGAAAGCATCGGCCGGTGTTCGCCCAAGTTACGCCGAGGGGGTAGGATTGCCTTCATGTTTCCCAAGGGATCCGAGTGGATTCTGATCCTCGTCGTCGTGCTGCTGCTTTTCGGTGCGCGCAAGCTCCCCGAACTAGCCCGCTCCCTCGGGGCGTCGGCCAAGGAGTTCCGCAAGGGCATCTCCGAGGGGTCGGCCGAGGACAAGGTGGATCAGGTCGAGCAGGCTGCTGCCACGTCGGCCGAGGAACCCGCCGCTCCCGCTCCGCCCACGCCGCCCAAGTCGATTTAGGCCGCTCTATCGGCGGTTTCGGGCCGTTCGGCCGGAACTTTCGGTCCTTCTCGAGCGTTTCGACGATGAGGCCTCATGTCTGAGGCCTCTC
The DNA here is from genome assembly GCA_036556085.1 of Acidimicrobiia bacterium. GTDB lineage: Bacteria > Actinomycetota > Acidimicrobiia > Spongiisociales > ZC4RG35 > JACCTH01. Next base: position 7,532 of record DATBKE010000120.1, read on the forward strand.
CGATTAATAAGAGGCGGAAGGTTGCCGGTTCCCCCAATGATGCTTTCCAGATCACCTGGGACGAGGTCGCGCGCAGCCACGGTCGCAAGATCTACAACTATGCGTATCGCCTCTGCGGGAACCCGCACGACGCCAACGATCTCGTGCAGGAGGTACTCCTCCGCGTCCGCACCGGTCTCGCCGATTACCAACCGGGGTCGTTCGAAGGTTGGCTCTGGCGGATCACCCGCAATGCCTTCCTCGACGATGTCCGTCGACAACGTCGGCGTCCAACCGTTTCCCTGCCCGACGAGGCTGACCTGGGATTCTTCGGTCGGTACGTCGCTCAATCCCCCGATGAGGTCCTCGCCTCTGTTTCCTTCGATGACGACATCCAGAAGGCCCTGCTCGATCTTCCCTTCGACTTCCGGGAGGCGGTCGTGATGTGCGACGTCGTCGGCCTCTCTTATGACGAGATTGCCACCGCGGTTGGAGTTCCGGTCGGAACTGTACGAAGCCGGATCCATCGCGGGCGCCGGCTGCTCCGGGAGCAGTTGACATGAGCTTCGGACACCCGGCCGAGGATCTCTCCGCCTACCTCGACGGTGAATTGGACTCGCTCGAACTCGTGCGAGTGAAAGGTCACATCTCGGGCTGCGATCACTGCCGCGAAGAGGTCGCGGGCTTGATGGAGGTTCGGGCCCGCTTGCGCTCGTTGCCGATGCTGGATTTGCCCACCACCGAGGTGCGCCGACGAGTTGCCAGGCTGCGTCGCAAGCCGAAGCTCGTCTGGGGCACCGCCGCGGCTGCGGTGGCGGCTCTCGCTGTCGCCTTGGCGAGTTTTGCCGCACCCCGTGAGGTGGTCGCTATCACCCAGGACGACCTCAGTGCCCCCTGGCTGGCCAGAACCTCCTTCGATCCCAGTTCCGCTGGTCGGCTGATTCCTCCGGACGTGTTGTCGCTGCGCATCGAAGGACAGGCCGGATGAGACGTCGGACACTCCTCGCGACATTGATCGGTGCTGTTCTGATCTCGGTGGTTCCATTGCCGGCGCTGTCGCTCGAGCTCTCGGAGTACTTTGAGCGGGCCGCGTCAGCCGAGTATTCCGGCGAACAAGTTCTCACCTGTCGAACCCCGGTGGGTCTGCGCGATAGTGCCGCCGAGGTGGCGCAGAAGGATGGCATCATCTATGTCTCGGCAGGAGTCGATGGGGCCCCGGTGATCTCTGCCGGCGCCGGGTTCCTGGCCGCCACTGGACCCGGTGGCGCCGCCGCCAAGGTAGAGATCGCTGCTGCCACCAAACCCCCAGCCGGTTACCAGTTGACCGGAGTCGAAGAGGTGACCTATCTGGGCCGCGGCGCTGACCGAGTTTCCCTGGCCACGAGGGGCGAAACCCGGGTTCGGCTCACCTTCGACCAGGCCACGGGGGCGCTGCTGCGCTCCGAGACTCTGAACGACGATGGTTCCGTCTATTGCACGACCAAGCTCACCTCCTTCGTCCCTGGCACCCCTCGTGTTGCCGGGGCCGGCGAAGGTGACGTGAGGACTCTGTCCCGGGTCAAGGAGTTTTCCGACAAGGTCTTTCCGGCCAAGCTCGGTGGTTTCAGCCGCCTCGATGTGTACGGCTGGAATCAAGTTGGCCAGATGGCCTATTACTCCGACGGCTTCTTCGCCTTTGCCCTCTACAACGTCAAAGGTCGCTTCTCGGTCGACTCCATCTCGGAAGCTCGAGAGTGGGAGGGAGACCTCGGCACCTACCAGCGCTGGTACCGGCCCGGCACCGTGACTCTGGTGTGGGACACTTCCGCCGGCGGGATGGCTCTCCACGGAGACCTCCCCGGGGACCTGGTCGAGATGGTCCTCGGCGGCTTGCCCGAACCTTCCCGACCGGGCTTCTTCTCCCGGATCCTCTCCCTGCTAGGCCGCTAGGCATGTTGGAGGTCGGGATGAAAGCTCCGGACTTCACGCTGCGCGATCAGCATCGCGAGAAGCGGAGCCTCGGGGAACTGGCCGGAGCGCCGGCGATGATCGTGTTCATGCCGTTTGCCTTCACCCGCACCTGTGAAGGGGAGATGTGCTCGATCCGCGACAACCTCGACTACTTGCAGTCGAAAGGCGCCCGGGTATTCGTGATCACCTGTGACACTCTCAACTCGAACCGGGTATGGGCCGAACAGCAGGGCTTCACCTTCCCAATCCTCTCCGATTTCTGGCCACACGGGAAAGTGGCGACGGAGTACGGGTGCTTCAACGAGACGTTCGGGTATGCCGAGCGCTCGACCTTCTTCCTCGATGAGGAAGGAGTCATCACCGACATCGTCTCCTCGGGCGAGTTGACGGTGCCGCGCGAGTTCAGCCAGTACGAGACCGCCCTGGGCCTCTAAGCGGAACGAGATCTGCCTGGCGTGACGGCCTCGCCGCGGCTCTACGGACCGTTATCCGCGTTGAGCGCGGCCCCGAACCCTGGGTTCGTGTTTTAGATGGTGAGGTCGTTGTCGAGCAGGACGCGGGCAGCCCACCCCACCGGGTCGGTGAGCTCGGTGAAAGTGGGCAGGCTTTCGGGTCCGTCCCAGATGCCATCGATCGCTTCGGAACCAAACCGGCGCTCGATCTGACGGCAGAACTCGAGTCCGCTTGGGACCAGCGACGAGGTGTCGGGGATGGCTGCGCCGGCCATCGGCGCGAGAGTGGGCGCCAATCCCGGATCCAACATCTCGCCTACTCCGCGCTCCACCAGCAGGCTCCGGTAGCCACCGGTTATGGCGAGAAACGCCTTCAGATCGACCTCCGAAGTCGACTCGGGCCGTTCGACAAGCGAAGCAAGAGCGGAGGGGTCGCGCATCGCATCCGGGTTCGATTGGAAGAGCTCCATCATCTTTTCCGGATCGGGCACCATCTCTCCGAGGTGGGCGGTGAAAAGCAGGGCCAGATGGTCGGGTAGCCACGGCACGTCGAAGAGGGCCCGGTGGGCGACCTCGTGGGCACTCACCCAGAGCCGAAGCTGATGTCCGTCACCTCCGGCGACGAGGCGATCGACCGCCGGCCCGATGAAGAGCAGTTGGCCAGAGGGAATTAGGGGCACCCCCGAGGCGAAGGAGGCCGGATGGCTGGAAGCGATGGCACCGGCCAGCCCCCCAAGCTGTAATCCGGCGATCGAAGAGGACATCTGGGGAAGGGGGAGGCCGGGGCTGATCCCGCTAAATGCATCCGCCAATCGCTCTCCGAGATAGCCGAGCCTTTGCAAAGCCTGAGATACCCACTGGCGGGCATCGACGACGGCCACTGACGTCGCTGGCGCCACCGGGAAGGGAGCCACCGGCTCGATGCGGAACTCAGCCAGACGGACGAGCTGATCGATCTCCTCGGCCGACCAAGGATCCACTGCGTCGGCTTCGCCAGCGATGTGACGAGCCACTTCTTCGGCCAGTTTCCAATTGATCGGCCCCGGTTGATTGAAGAGTTCGAAGAGGCGAGCGAAGATGTCTTCAGCCAACGCTGCGCGACCCCATATCCATACAATCAATGTTATGGGGGCCACTCCAATTAACTGGCGGGTGTCCGTCCGGGACGAGCCGCTCAACCCCCAAGAGCTGTTGTCGGAGGTTGGCGATCCGAGCGCCGGGGCCGTGGTTCTCTTTATGGGTACCGCCCGAGATCATTCCGAGGGCAAACGAGGCATAACTCATCTCGAATACGAGGCGTATCCGGAACTGGTGGAAGAGAAAATCGCCGAGGTGGCGATCGAAGCTTGCGAACGATGGCCCCTAGTCCATCTTGCGGTCGAGCATCGCGTCGGAGATGTCGCCGTGGGCCAACCATCTGTGGCGGTGGCGGTCTCTGCTCCGCATCGGGACGACGCCTTCGCGGCCGGCCGCTATGTCATCGACGAGTTGAAAAAGCGAGCTCCCATTTGGAAGAAAGAGCATTGGCCCGGGGGCGGGGATTGGGTGCAAGGAGCTTGATCTTTTTCGCCCTGACTTCTGCTATTTCGCCAATTTGCGGTCTATCGTCCGAACCTGTCCGAGGAGGATTTCGAGATGACAGCGGTGGTAGAACGAGGCGAAACCGAAGCTAGACAAACCCGGGCCGTAACCCTCCCCCTGAAGGTCAAGGATTGGGCAGAGAAGACCCCGAAGGCAATCGCCATGCGGGAGAAGGACTACGGCATCTGGCAGGAGATCACCTGGAGCGACCTCTGGGAACAGGTGACGGCGGCAGCCCATGGGCTCCTGGCCCTGGGAGTGGAGCCGGGCGATCGGGTCTCGATCCAGTCAGAAGACCGGCCCGAATGGGTGATCCTCGACGTTGCCACGGTCGCCGTTCGCGGAATAACGGTGGGTCTCTACCCCACCAACCCGGAATCGGAGGTCAAGTATTTGCTCTCCGATTCGGGAGCAAAGATCCACCTCGCCGAAGATCAAGAACAGGCCGACAAAGTCGTTCCGATCCTTTCGGAATTGCCCAACGTCAAGAAGATCATCCACGTCGAACCCCGCGGTTTTCGGGCGTGGCGGGGCGATGATCGATTCATTTTCTGGGACGACTTTCTCGAGATGGGGCGGAAGCACCGCCAGGAGAATCCCGAGTTGCTCGACGACCTGATGAGCGAAGCCGACGCCGACGAAGTGATGACCCTCGTCTACACCTCGGGGACGACCGGGCCGCCCAAGGGAGCGATGCTCACCAATTCCAACTTCGATTTCTGCCTTAACACTCTGGTGTCGGCGACCGATCGACTGCCCGGCAACATCCTCCCTCATCCCGACGATCAGATCCTCACCTACCTGCCGCTTTGTCACGTGGCGGAGCGGATCTTCTCGACCTGGACCCTGGCCGGCTATGGATCGGTCCTCAACTTCGCGGAATCGATTGACACCGTTCAGCAGAACCTGCGGGAGATCCAACCCACTTTGTTCTTCGCCGTTCCCCGCATCTGGGAAAAGCTCCATGCCGGGATCCTCATCAAGGGGAAGGACGCCACTTTCTTCAAGCGAATCTGGTTCGGTGCGGGCCTCCGGTTGGCGCGATCGATCGGTCGGAAGAAAGTTGCCAACGGCGGAGAGCACACACTTGCTACCCGTCTCCTAGCTGCGGTCGGCTACCCACTGGTCTTCAGGCCGTTGCTGGAAAGAGTCGGTCTTCGCCGCGTGCGCTGGTCGGCCTCGGGAGCTGCCCCGATTGCCCCAGAAGTGCTCGAGTTCTTCATCGGCATGGGAGTTCCGCTCTACGAGCTCTATGGCATGACCGAGAACTCGGCGGTCGCTACCTACAACCCGGTGGGAAGAATGAAGCTGGGGACGGTCGGGATCCCGTATCCGGGCACCGGGCTCCGCATCGATCCCGAGACGGGGGAGGTGCAAACCAAACATGCCGGGGTCTTCAAGGGCTACTGGCAGCTTCCCGACAAGACCTCTGCCACCTTCACCGAAGATGGCTGGCTGAAAACCGGCGATGTCGGCGAATGGGTCGATGGCACCCACGTGAAGATCGTCGATCGCATCAAGGACATCATTATCACCTCGGGCGGCAAGAACGTCTCGCCGTCGGAGATCGAGAACAAGCTCAAGACTTCGCCATTCATCAAAGAAGCGATGGTCCTCGGCGATCGCCGCAACTACCTGACCTGTCTGGTCGGGATCGAGCTCGACACCGTGGGCGACTGGGCCACCCGGCGCGGCATCCCCTACACCACGTACCGCGATCTCTCGGAGAAGCCTGAGGTCTTGGAGCTGGTCCAAAAGGTGATTGACGACACCAACAAGGAGTTCGCCCGGGTCGAGACGATTCGCAAGTTCCGCATGATCCCGAAAGAGCTCGATCATGAAGATGGCGAGCTCACAGCTACTCAGAAACTAAAGCGAAGCGCGATGGAGGGGATGTTCGCCGAGTTGATCGACGAAATGTACGGATCGAGGTCATGACCTCGGGCGTGGTGATCGCCCAAATCGCCACCGGATTCGACAAATTTCTCAACGCGCTCATCAACGGGATCGCGTTGGGAGCCGTTTATGCGCTCTTGGCCCTCGGCTTCGTCCTCATTTTCAAAGCCACGCAAGTCATCAACTTCGCCCACGGAGGCCTGGCTGCGGTGGGCGCTTTTCTCACCGCCTCCTTCGCCACGGTCCTCAACTTTCCCGGCCGGTTCCTCCCCGAAATGCCCAACTGGGCCCGATGGTCTCTGTCCGCCCTGTTCGCGGTGCTGGCCGCGGCCGTGGTCGGCCTCCTCGTCGAAAGGATCTTTATCCGCCCGATGATCGGCGAGCCGCTTTTTTCGGTGGCGATCATCACCATCGGAGTCGACATCATCCTCCGCACTATCAACGACGATTTCGTTGGTCAGGGTGCTCGCACCCTGGGTGATCCCTGGGGGATTCAGGTGATCGACGTCGGGAACCTCTTTATCAACCAGACCCAGATCGTGACCGTCGGGGCGGCGCTCCTTTGCTTTGGCCTTGTGGCCTGGTTCCTCCGCAGCCGGCTCGGGGTGGCGATGCGGGCGACGGCATTCGATCAGGAGGCGGCCCAGGCACAGGGGATCAACGTGGGCCGGGTGTTCTCGATCTCCTGGGGGATCGGTGCGGCACTGGCGGCGGTGGCGGGGATCTTCTCATCGGTGGCGCCACGTGCGGCCGGAGTCACCAACTTCACCGCCTTCGTGGTGTTCCGGGCCTTTCCCGCCTTGATCATCGGTGGGCTCGACTCGGTCCTCGGAGCCGTGGTCGGTGGCTTTCTGGTGGGGATTGGCGAAGTGGTAATAGGAACCTATACCGCCGGCCTTTCGGGGGTTCTGGGGGTGGGCTTCGGTCTCATAGTTCCCTATCTCTTGATGCTGATCTTTCTGTTCATCCGGCCCTACGGGCTCTTCGGGACTGAGGAGATCCGCCGCGTATGAGAGGGAGGCCGCTTCTCTACACCTCCTACGAGGCCGACTCGGCGATGCTCCCGACGGCCTCGAAGAAGGTGGCCATGGGAGTGCTGCTGCTGGTGGCCTTCACTCTGCCTTTGCAGCTGATCCCCGGTCTCAAGTGGTTGGGATCCAATCCGTGGCTGGTCGTGCTGGGCCAGGCCCTTATCTTCGCAATCGGAGCCCTGGGCCTCAACATCCTCACCGGCCTCGCCGGCCAGGTTTCGTTGGGCCACGCCTTCTTTATGGGAATGGGGGCGTACACCGCCGCCATCCTCGGGGGAGAGACCGGCCGCGGCGTGATCGGGTTCGGGCTTCCGATCTGGATCTGGCTCCCGGCGGCGGGGATTGTGGCGGCCCTGATCGGAATTCTCGTCGCCCCGACGGCAGTTCGAGTTCGGGGGCTTTATCTCGCCTTCGTCACCATCGCCCTGGTCTTCATCGGCGACCATATTTTCCGCAACCTCCGGAACGTTTCGGGAGGGCCTGGTGTCGGACGCACGTGGCCGGCGCTCGAAGTAAAGCTCTGGAAGGAGGAAGAGCCGCTGCTGGCGGTTTCGAGCGACGGCTCCTGGTTTGGGATCGACCTTTCGCGCCAGGCCAAGCAGTACATATTCCTGCTCGGATTGCTGATCGTCTTCGCCATCTTCCACAAGAACATTGCCCGCACCAGGCTGGGACGGGCGTTCGCTGCCATCCGTGATCGCGACATCGCCGCCGAGATCATGGGCGTCGACGAGGTGAGCTACAAGGCCCTGGCATTCGCCGTCTCCTCGTTCTTCGCCGGCGTCTCGGGGGCTCTGCTGGCCTCGTTCTTCGGCAGCCGCACCCCCGAATCGTGGGATCTAGTCCTTTCGGTGACTTTTATCGCCATCATCCTCATTGGCGGGGCGGGGACTACGGCCGGAGCCATCCTGGGGGCATTCTTTGTGGTCATGGTTCCCCGCCTCGTAGAGAATTTCACCCGCCTATTGGGCGAGCTCACTGGAGGCGAAGGTGTTTTCGCAGCCATTGCCAACTTCATCCTCAAATCTGGTGCCAACGACTTCGGACTGATCGGCACATCAGTGATCGGCCCCGGTCTCTCCACCTTTCAGGTCAACTTGCTGCTATATGGGTTGTTAATCGTGGTGTTTTTGATCTTCGAACCGCTCGGTCTCTATGGGATCTGGCTGCGGGTGCGAAATTATTGGAAGGGGTGGCCCTTCAGCTATTGATCGGTTCGAGGACACGGTTCCTACGCATCTGCCATCCAGGTAGAGAGAGCGGGAAACAACAACGAGAAGGAAGGAAAAAATGAACAAGGAGCTCCTCGCCAGGTCGAGAGGGACAATCATCCTCCTGGTCCTGGCACTGGTCGTTGTCTCCTGTGGTGGAGATGGTGGGGCAACGACCACCGTTGGAACCACTGAGCCGGCCACCGAGACCACCGCTGCTCCCACGGAGACAACGGAGGCCTCAACGGAGACGACGGCGGCGGCAGGAGGCGATATCACCTTCGACGTCGGCGTCACCGAGGACACCATCACCGTGGGTCTGCTCGCCGACCTCACCGGGCCGTTCGCGCCGCTGGTGCAAGACATCGTCGCGGCGCAAGAGGTCTACTGGGACATGATCAACGCCGCTGACGGCATTGCCGGTCGCCAGGTCGAAGTGATCGTTGAGGACACGGCTTACAACCCGGATCAGCATCGCACCAAGTACGAGGCGATCCGCGGCCAGGTGGCCATGCTCTCGCAGTCCACTGGCTCGCCACAGACTGCGGGTGTCATTGACTTGATGCTCGAAGACGACATCGTTGCCATACCCCTGACCTGGTACTCGGGTTGGGCAGACCCGACCTTTGACCAGAGCACAGTGCTCGAGCAGCAGACCAACTACTGCCTCGAGGGCATGAACGTCGTCGAATACGTTTCGAACACCTTCGAGGAAGCCAACGGTGCTCCTCCCACCTGGGCAGTCATTTCCTTTCCCGGCGAGTACGGACAGGATGGTGCGTTCGGAGCCAAGTACGCCATCGAGCAACTGGGCTTGGAACTCGTTTTCGATGCCGAGGCTCTGGTGACGCCGACTCCTGATGACCCTGAAACAGAGGTCATCACCGGAATCGTCAGCAACGCTCCGGACGTGGTGTTCACCACGGTCAACCCCACGAACCTGGCGGTGATCATGGGTGGCGCGGCCCAATCTGGCTTCCAGGGTCAGTGGACCGGGAACGTGCCCAGCTACGACTTCCGCTTGCTCGACTCGCCGGTGGCGCCGATCATCGACGCGGCCTACGTCCAGCCGGGTTACAACGTTGCCTGGGGGACCGATGTGCCGGGGATGGCGGGTCTTCGTGATGCGATGCTGGAATCTCGGCCCGACCTCCGTCCCTCCGATGCCTTCGTGGTGGGCTGGATCGAAGCTCAGATAACCCACGAGGTGCTCCAGCGGGCCGCCGACAGCGGTGACATGACCCGTGCGGGAATCAAGGCGGCGGCGCTCACCATCGAAGGATTCAACTTCGATGGCCTGGCTCCTGACCAGAGCTACAGCCCGCCGGATGATCCCAACTCCTACGTGACCCGCAGCATCGCCATCTTCGATCCCAATCTGGCTGCGTACACCGAAGCCGGTGGCGCTGCGCAGACGATCGGAACCGCTCCCAACGGTGGGACGACTGGCTCGGACCTAGTCGAGGATTTCTTCGCCGGCGAACTGGCGAGTGCCTACGACTTCACCGGGGCTTGCTTCCGTCCGTGAACTAATGGTTGTGGTGGCGGGAGGTCATCCTCACGCCACCACGACCGGCAGGTCTTCCTTTGCTATCGGTAAAGAATCTCGAGGTCGTCTACAACGACGTGATCCTGGTCTTGCGCGGGATCTCCCTCGACGTCCCCGATGGCAAGATCGTCGCTCTCTTGGGAGCGAATGGCGCCGGCAAGACCACCACGATGAGGGCTATAACCGGGCTGCTCGACGTCCACGAGGGCGACATCACCAAGGGGAGGATCAGCCTGGAGGGAAAGGAAATCTCCGGGGCCGATCCCTCTGAGATCGTGCGGCGTGGCATCAGCCAGGTGATGGAGGGGCGGCGGATCTTTGCCGAGCTGACGGTGGACGAGAACCTGCGAGCTGGTGCCTATATCAACTCCAACCGCAAGCGCACCGATGATGCCTACGACCGGGTGATGAGTCTCTTTCCGGCCCTGGCGGACCGGAGAAAATCGGTGGCCGGATACATGTCGGGCGGCGAGCAGCAGATGCTCGCCATTGGTCGGGCCCTGATGCAGGATCCGAAGCTGTTGATACTCGACGAGCCCTCGCTGGGACTGGCGCCGATGTTGGTCCAACAGATTCGTGACATCATTGTCGAGATCAACGATCAGGGGACAGCGGTGTTGTTGATCGAACAGAACGCCAACATGGCGCTCTCCATCGCCCATCACGGGTACATCATGGAGACCGGAAAGATGGTCATGGACGGGACTCCTCAGAAGCTTTTGAAGGACGCCGACGTTCAGGAGTTCTATCTCGGGCTACACGGGGAAGGCGAGAAGAAGAGCTTTCGTGACGTGAAGCACTACAAGCGCAGAAAGCGATGGCTTTCTTGAGACAAAAGACGAAAGACGAAAGACAGAAGACAGAAGATGTCAGCTGAGGCGCCGTTACTAGAGGTCAAGGATGTTCATCTGTCCTTCAAAGGAGTGCGGGCGATCGACGGTATCTCTTTCCAGGTTCTTCCCCGTCAGCTGTTCGCCATCATCGGGCCCAATGGAGCAGGGAAGACCTCGATCTTCAACAGCATCAATCAGGTCTATCGGCCCCAGAGTGGTGACATCCTTTGGAAGGGCCGCTCAATTCTGGGGTTGAAGCCGAACAAGACCGCGGAGATGGGGATCGCCCGCACCTTTCAAAACATCGCCCTTTTTCCGCACATGACCGTGATCGAAAACATCCTCACCGGGCGCCATGTCCGTATGCATCGGGGTTGGCTGGCTGGTTCCCTGTGGGTGGGCCCTGCCAAGCGGGAGGAGATGGCCCACCGGGCCAAGGTCGAGGACATCATCGACTTCCTCGAGATTGAGCAGTGGCGGAAGTACCCGGTGGGCTTGCTGCCCTATGGCATCCAGAAGCGGGTTGAACTGGGGCGGGCACTGGCGATGGACCCCGAGCTGTTGATGCTTGACGAACCGGTGGCGGGGATGAACCTCGAAGAAACCGAGGATATGGCGCGCTTCGTTCTCGACATCCAGGACGAGTTGGGAATCGCCATGATCCTTGTCGAACACGACATGGGCCTCGTGATGGACATCGCCGACCGGGTGATGGTGGTTGATTTCGGGAAGAAGATCGCCGAAGGGGAGCCGGTCGAGGTGCAGCGCAACCCGGACGTGGTTAGAGCCTATTTGGGGGAGGAGTTTCAGTCGGCGGAGTTGCAGGAGGCGGCCGCCGAGGCCTCCGAGGCCTCGGAGCCCGTCGCCGCCCCCGCCGACTCTGCTTAGACAGAGCCTCCGCGCATCTTCCATGCGGCCGGCAAGATCAGGCCGGCCGCCAGAGCTTTGAGTACATCCCAGAAGACGAACGGCACCACCCCTCCAGCGATGGCGTTGCCGAACGACATATCGAGATTCACCATCAATCCGATGACGCCGAAGGCGTAGATCACCAGGCTGCCGATGAGGAAGGCGGCAAAGCCCGAAAGGACCTGGCGGTCATGGCGGCTCTCGGCGAGGCGACCGGTGCAGTAGGCGGCGATGACAAAGCCGATGAGGTAGCCCCCGGTGGGGCCTCGAAAGACATCGACGCCGCCTCGCGCCTCGGCAAAGATGGGAAGGCCGAAGGCTCCCACCGCTACATATAGGAGCTGACTGGCCATCCCCAAACGGGCGCCGAGCACCCCGCCCGCGAGCAGTACCGCCGCGGTTTGCAGTGTGAAGGGAACCTCGATCGGTGGAATCAAAAAGCTGAACTGGGCCGCTAGAGCGGTCAGGGCGGCAAAGCCGACGACGCCGACAAGTGCCCAGGCTTTTGACCGGCTGACGAGTGGAGTAGCGAGAACGGGCGCAGCAGTAGTCATCCCGCTATGAAATCATTCTTGCGTAGATTTCGGCACATAAACGTGCCGAAATCTACGCAAGAATGAATGAAAGGGCCCGCGAACACCGGCGCTGGCCAATTGCCATCGCCTGTCTCGCTCTGGTCATAGCCGGACTGCTGATCGGGGCCTGGAACATCACTTTGCCCTACTACGCCTTCTCGCCGGGCCCGGTTGGAGACGCGTTGGAAGCGGTCAAAGCTTCCGAGGTTGAGACCTATCAGGCGAACGAAGAGCTCTTGATGCTCACCGTCTCGAGCCAGGAAGTAAATCCGATCGAGGCGTTCCTCGCCGGCATCGATCCAACTGTCGATCTGGTGGCACGGGAAGCGGTGAGGCGCCCGGATGAAACGGATGAAGAGTTTGTCACCCGCAATCAGGCGTCCATGGATCTGTCGAAGGAGACCGCCATCACCCTTGCCCTCCGTCGCCTGGGCTACGAAGTCGCCGCGACTTCAGAGGGAGTTCTCATTGCTGACGTCGACGAGACCGCGCCGGCCATCGATGTCCTCCAGCCGGACGATGTCATTACCGCGGTGGAGGGAATGACGGTCTCCCTTCCGGAAGACATCGGCAACGCCCTCGCTGACTACAAGCCCGGCGATGCGATCACGCTCGATCTCAAACGCAATGATGAGAATCTCACGGTCCAAGTCGAGCTGGTGGCCCGCGACGACGACCCCGATGCGCCAATGATCGGAATTAGCGTCGCTGCCCTCGACCCCCGTTTTGAGTTCCCCTTTCCCATCGACATCGACCCAGGACTGATTGGGGGACCGTCGGCGGGGATGATGTACACGTTGGCGGTTATGGAGTTGCTCGGTCCCGAAAGCCTCTCTTCGGGACATGTCATCGCCGGCACCGGGACGATCGACGTCGATGGAAACGTCGGCGGCATCGGTGGCGTTCGCCAGAAGGTGGTGGCCGCCGAGGCGGCGGGCGCCGAGGTGATGTTGGTCCCTGCCTCCAATTACGACGAGGCCCTCACCGCTCCCAGGAATGGGATCGAGTTGATCCCGGTGGCGACACTTGATGAGGTACTCGAGGCCCTCGCCGACCTCTAGAGGTTTTATCAGCTCGAGCCTTCGCCATTAACGGAATTTGGCGCGGAGAACGAAGTCAAACCTCTCCGGTTATCTTGAGCCCCTGATGGAACAGCTGACGCCGGATCAGATCACCGGCCGGAGCTTTCGCAGTGCTTTTCGGGGCCTCGATCCCGGCGAGATCAAGGAATTCCTCGCCGCGATCGCCCAGCAGATGGCCGATCTCATTGCCCAGCGGGATCGCTTGGCAGGCCGGCTGGGAGAGTTTGCCGAGCGTGATCTCAAGTCGGAGTTTGCCGCGGTTGGGATCGAGGTGACGTCGGTCCTCGAAGCAGCCCGGGATGCCGCTGAAGGCATGCGTGACCGCGCTACCGCCGACGCCGCCAGGTGGCGCTCGGAGGCCATGGCCGAGGCCGAGGCAGAACGGCGGTCGGCTCGGGAGGATGCCGAACGCCTTCGATCCGATGCCTGGCTGACCTCCGAGGACCTGCTGAAGCAGGCCCAGAACGAGGCCCGACGGCTGGCCGAGACTGCTGAGCGCGATTCGCTCAGCGTGCTCGGCGAGGCCGAACGAGAGGCTCACCGCTTGACCGCCTCGGCACGTCGCGAGTCCGAAGACCTCACCCGGGTGGCGCGGATGGAGGCGGAGCGGGTTCACGCCGAAGCGCTGGCCCGCCACGATGAGATCGTCGAATCGGCGCGCCGCCAGGCGGATGCATCGCAGGAAAGGGCTCGGGCCCTGGAGCAACGTCGCCAGGAGCTTCTCGCCGAACTGGAAACCCTCCGATCGTCATTGTCCCGGATGGAAGGCGAGCTCGATGAACGACGTACCCGGCTCGGCCTCTCCGGTCCCGAGGAACAGCCGGCAGAGCAGATCTTACGGGTCGTCACACCCGGGAGCGACAAAGCCGAGTGGGAACCCGGGGAGACCGTGCGAGTGGTTTCGCGTCGCAAGGAAAAGCAAGCCGCTGCCCCTGCAAGCGACCTTGATGAAGTAGTCGAGGACGTCAAGCGCATCAGGTCGAACGAATCAGCAAAAGCCGCCGAGCCCGAACCGGAGCAGGAGCCCCCAATCGATGCGGTGAGCGAGCCCGAGGAGGACGTGGCCGCCGAGTCAACGACGGTCGACGAGCTCGGTGCCATCTTCTCGAGGTTGCGGGGCGTTCCCCCAACCGATGAGCCCGCGCCCGGGCCGTCGGACGAGGTCAAGGAAGCTCCGGCTCCTCCTGCTCCCAAGCGTGTGCAATCAGACGCCGACCCCTTCGAGCTGCAACGCCGGCTGGTCCTCCCCGTTTCGAACCGCGCCCTCCGCAATCTCAAGCGCCAGCTCACCGAGATGCAGAACCAAGCGCTGGAAGGGATCAGGGTCTCGGAGGGCGCCTGGCGTCCCACCATCGACGATGCCTCCCAATATCTGCGGCCTGAACTGGTGGTGCTTTTAGCCGAAAGCTTTTCGATGGGGCATTCGGCCGCCGAGGAACTAGCGGGGAGAACTTTTGCTCGACCGCACACACCGGCAAGAGATGAGGCCAGCGGGATGGCGGGAGACCTGGTGGAACAGATCACGGCCGTTCTCGGATCGGAAGAAGACGGTGGCCGAGAAAGGTCGAGCGCCCTCTCTCGTGTGTTTCGGGCCTGGAGAACCGATGAGGCCGAGCGCCGGGTCAACGACCTGGCCTCTTCGGCCTACCACGCTGGCCTTTCCAGCTCGCTGGCCTCTGGAGGGATGGAAGCGGTCATGATCGTGGGGGGTCGAGGTTGTCTCCGCTGCCGGGAAGCGGCGGAAGAAGAGACGGTTCACCTTCCGCCCCTCCACCCAGGCTGCACCTGCACCCTGGTTCCGGCGGTCTAAAGAAGCGACTCGGCGAGATCGCCGATTTCGCTTTCCACCGCCTCGCGGGTCATACCGGTGGCTTCACTGACTTTGTCGATCAGCGCTTCTGGGTCCTGACCAACCTCTGCCAACTCGGTGCGATCGAGATTCGAGTACCGACCTACAACGCCCTCCAACAGATCAGTCCAGACCTCGTAGGCCATCACCCGTTCCTTCCACGCCATGTCGTCGGCGGAAGCAGGGCCCTCGTCGATCTGCTCGTCTGAGAGGATGTCGGTCTTCTTGTCAGTCATGCCGTTCCTTTCGCGATGCTTCGGGCGGAGTACCCGACATCTCAAGCGGGCAAACGCGGGGGTGGGTCCCAGCTGTGGCTTGGGGCCGGCGCCAACCTAAGGTTTCGCCGATGTTCATGAGAAACCCACCGGCAGGTCGCGCCCGCGCCCGGCGACGGTTTCTTCCCTACCTGGTCGGGGCATTTTTCATCTACCTGGCGGCGTCGGGCCTATCCGGCCTCTGGACCGACCTGCTTTGGTTCGAGTCAGTCGGGTACGCGGGCGTATGGTGGACGCGGCAACTGGTCCACGTCGCCCTAATCGTTGGCTTCGTGGCCATCTCCTTTCTCTTCATATTTGGCAACCTGAGCCTCGCCGATCGTTCGGCGATGCGCCATCTCGGTGCTCCCGGAAGCGAGGAGGACGAGATGCTGGCCCAGGTCCGGCAATGGCTCGATCAGCGCTTGCCGGCGGTTCGCTTGGTGGGCTCGATCGTGCTGGCCCTTCTCATCGGAGGTGGTGCCGGGGGCTGGACCGATCGCATATTTCTTTTTCTCAACCAGATTGGATTCGGAATCGCCGACCCGCTCTTTGGCCACGACCTGGGCTTCTACGTCTTTCGTCTCCCGCTAGTCCGCGACCTACTCGTTTGGGGATTCAACCTGTTCCTGGTGACGACCCTGGTGGTGGCGGGGGCGCACTATGTCAACGGGGCACTGCGAATTCGGCGAGGGGGAGAGTCCTTCTTCTCGCGGGGGGCGAAGGTACAGGTCTCCCTCCTCCTGGCTGGCCTGGCCCTGTTGCGGGCGGGGCTCTATCGGATCGACGCCTACCGCCTGCTCTACTCCGATCGGAGCGACACATTCTTCGGGGCCGGTTACACCGACGTGTTCGCCCGTCTCCCCGCTCTCCACCTGCTCCTGGCGGTTTCCCTCGTCACCGCCGTAATCCTCATCGTCAACATCTGGCGCAAGGGATGGACGCTGCCCGTGGTGGCCGGAGCGGCCTGGATCGTGGTGGCGGTGGGAGCCGGGGTCATATACCCGGCGGTGATTGAGAACTTGCGGGTGGTTCCCAACCCGATCGTGCGCCAGGGCCCCTACATCGAGCGCAACATCGCCTTCACCCGTCAGGCCTTCGGGGTCGACAACGTCGAGGTGCAGCCGTTCGCAGCCGATGACAGCATCCAGCCGGGTGAACTGGCGGAGGCCCAAGCCCTTCTTGACAACCTCCGCTTGTGGGACCCGGACGTCCTCACCAACTCCTACTCGCCACAGGAATTCCGTGAGTACTACCGCTTGCAGAACGTCGACTCCGATCGCTACCTGATCGATGGTGAGCTGACCCAGGTGATGCTGTCGGTGCGGGAACTCGAATCGGGGGCGATCGACGAGAACAACTGGCAGGTCCGTCGTCTCAGCTACACCCACGGCTTCGGGTTGGTGGCGAGTTACGCCGCCCGGGTGGGTCAAGCGGGCGCTCCCCGCTATCTGGTGAGCGAGCTCCCTCCCGAGAGTGCTACCGAAGCGTTGGCGATCGAGCAGCCCCGGATCTATTTCGGCGAGCTCGACTTCAGCGCTCCCGATCCGGTGATCGTTCGCAACCAGACCGGGGAGATCGACTACCCAACTGGTGCCAACACCTTTGCCTCGACCGACTATGCGGGCCAGGGCGGCGTGCAGTTATCCAACATCTGGCGAAGACTTGCCTTTGCTCTTCGCCATCGCGATCTCAATATCGTCATTTCCGATCAGATCAGGGCCGACTCACGGATTTTGCCCGAGCGCGATATCGACAGCATCGTCGCCAAGATCGCCCCATTCCTCGCCGCCGATTCCGATCCCTATCCGGTGGTGAGCAATGGCCGCATCAGCTGGGTGATCGACATGTACACCTACACCGGCAACTACCCCTACTCCACTCCGCTGAGCAACCTCGACCGACGTCGCCTGGCCCAGGGAACCGGGGTTCGTGCGGGGGTTAACTACATCCGCAACTCGGTGAAGGCGGTAGTCGACGCCTACGACGGAACCGTCACCTTCTATGTCGTCGACGAGGGTGATCCCATCCTGGCCGCGTGGCGGTCTGCCTTCCCGGCATTGTTCGTCGATATGAGCGCCATGCCCGAGGGGTTGCGGAGCCACCTCCGCTATCCCATGGATCTTTTCACCGTCCAGTCGGAGGTCTATCGCGACTACCACGTCACCGACGTTCCTACCTTCTTCAACGAACTCGACGCCTGGGCGATCCCGCAGTCGGGCGCGTTCGACGAGGACGAGGCCCCCGTGCGCGCTCAGGAGTTGGTGGGAGACGGAATCTCGGCAGTTACGGGGAGGCCGCAACTTGTCACCGAGGCCTTGCCCTATTACACGATGCTCCGGGTAGACAACGAGCTCTCGTTTGTGGGAATCCAGGCCTTTGCTCCCCGGGACCGGCCCAACCTGGTGAGCTTCCTAATGGTGGGCAGCGACCCCGCTGACTACGGGAGGCTGATCGACTACCGGATGGCGGCGGGATCCCAGGTGACAGGGATCGAGCAGGTGGGCCTGCGGATCGAATCCGATCCAAACATCTCCCAGCAGTTCAGCCTGTGGCGGAGCCGTGGATCGCGAGTGCTACAAGGCGATGTTTTGGTTCTTCCGATCGGCGATTCACTGCTCTATGCCCAGTCAATATTCCTCGAGGCAACCGGGGGAGGAATCCCCGAGTTCGAACGGGTCATCGTTCTGTTCGAGGATCGGATCGAATGGTCGACCACCCTCGGAGGGGCGTTGGCCGCCATCTTCGGCGAAGACGCCGGTGAGGTCGGAGAGGAACCACCTCCCACCGACGTAGCGGAGTTGCTCCAGCAGGCCAACGATGCCCTGGCCGAGGCCGACGAGGCACTGCGAGCCGGCGACCTCGCCGAATATCAGCGACTGGTCGACGCCGCAGCCGATCTGATCGAACAGGCCCTGGCCTTGAGCGGTGGCGGCGCCGAAGCTCGCGCCACCCCTGCCCTCAGCTAATTTGCGAACCCAGGGTTTGTAGCCGCGCTCAGCGCGGATACCGGCCCACAGAATGGCGGCGATCTACGGCTCGACCGTAATAACGGTGCCCATCCCCTCCTGATAGTGATCAACCAGGAGGCCGTCGTCCCCCCGGAAGACGATGCGACAGGTGAGCTGGTAGGTACCCGGCTGAAGCCGGACCGTCAAGGTCTGTCGGGATTGGGGCTGGACCGCTTCCGAGGCCGCGAGCACGGTGCCGTCATTGGTCGCCACCACCAGAGTGTGAGGGATTTCTCCTTGGTTCCGGAGTTCGAGATCGATCGACCCGGCTCCGACGAGTGGTGAAGCTGGTTCGATGTAGAACTCGTCGAGCTCGACGTCCATCGTCCCCCGCTGGGCTTCGAACCGACCCCCACAGCCGAGAACCAGCGCGGCGATGACGAGCAATCCGAGTTTTCTCATGCTGCGCTCTCCACCAGCAGGCGGCGCCCGAGTGGTACCCCGATCGCCATCGTCGTCCCGTGATGGGAGCTGTGGACCGAGAGCGACCCCGCCAGGGCATCGACCATCATCCGGGCGATGTAGAGGCCGAGGCCGGTCCCGGCGCTGTGGCTGTGCTTCTCGAATTTTTCGAAGGCTCGGGGGAGAAAGGCGGGATCGATGCCGGGGCCGTCATCGATGACGAGCAGGAAGAGCGCGGGATCTGGCCTCTGACCGACCTCGTGCATTGCTTGGAAGGGCAGAGTCTCCTGCCAGACGAGGTCGACCCGAGAGGCACCGTGGGAGAGGGCGTTGTCGGCGAGCGAGGCGACGAGCTGGGAAAGGGTCATGGGGTCGGTCCGCACGTACGCCGACCGAGGATCGATCGCGCCCGGTCGATGCTGGATGCGAAGGCGAGGATGCTTCTCCGACAGGTCGGCCAGCACTTCCGCAAAAGGGACGTCGCGCAAAGTGAAGTTGAGCCCCCGGTTTTCGATCCGAGCCACCGTCAGCATCTGGGCGATCATCTCTTGGAGGCGCTTTCCATCTGCGACCATGTGGGAGAGGAGTTGGACTCGATCGTTCTCAGGGAGCCCGAGCTGACTGAGAAGCTCGGCTCCGGTGACGAGGCTCGTGAGCGGGGTACGCAGCTCGTGGTTGATCATGAGGACGAACTCGGCGCGGATCCGGTTCTTTTCTTCGGCCAGGGCCAGCGCTCGTTCGGCCTCGGCCCGGGCGGCGGCCAGCTGGCGGTTGTGCTCTTCCAATTCGGCTGACTGCTGGCGGAGGAATTCGGACTCGATCACCATCTCCCGAATACGCCGAGCCACCGCCGAGCGGGCGATCAGGAGCAGGATGCCGGCGATGACGAAGAACGATCCGACGCCGACCAGCTGCATCGTCAGCGGCTGGATGCCCTGTTCTCGAGCCCGGCGAGCCAACAGCTCAGAGACGTCGTAATAGAGCAGCAAGCCCTCGCCACCTTCGAGCGGTTGCATCACGTGATAGAGGATCTCGCCCTTTTGCCATTCGCTGACGCCGTCGATCAGGATCTCGTGATCGATCGAGGTAGCGACCGCGGCGAAAAAGCCGCTGCTTAGCCCGTAGAGGAGGAGGCCGTTCTGCAGCTGAATTCCCACCTGATTGGGAGAGCTGGAAGCCTCGATCACACCATCGCTACCCACCAGCGCCACGGCTTCGATGGCGAGGAGATTGCGCACCCGGCGCACGGCCATCTCGGCATCGTCTGGATTCGATTCGAGCGCGGCCCCTGCCAGAGCGGCATCGGTGACGAACAACTCACCCTCGCCCACCGGACGGTCGACCGAGCGCTGGTGAGCCATGGCACCGACAATGGCACCGAGTGCCAGCAGCCCGGCCAACAAGGCCCCGGCCAGCCAGACCCCGGAAGGGCTGCGACGCGACGGATCCACGGTCACAGCCTGATCATCGGCCTCTCTGCTAC
>DATBKE010000121.1:0-5652 GCA_036556085.1 Acidimicrobiia bacterium
CGTCCGATAGAAGCACGGCTATGGCATCTCGAAAGTACTCGCGGGAGCAGCTATTAAATGTGGTTCAGCGATCCTCGAGCATGGCGGAGGTTTTGCGTGGAATCGGTCTCAAACCTAGGGGGTCAAATTACGAAACCGTACGGGATGCCATGCGACGCTGGAGCATCGAATCAGAACACTTAACACCCCGGCGACTTTCCTCGGTTTCGGACGAGGTTTTAACAGAGGCTGTTGCCAAAAGCCGCACCTCGGCTGACGTCCTCCGTTCATTGGGAATTTCCGTCAATGGTTCGGGTTATCGCGACCTTCGGAAGCGAATCCTTACGCTTAACCTCGATACGAGTCACTTTTGGGGATCTGGATGGCGAGTGGGAAATACGAACGCGTCCTTCAAGGCTCGTCCCCTAGATGAGTATCTGGTTGCGGTTCGAACCGTCCAGACGGCAAAAATTCGGAGGCGGCTCATTGCTGAAGGGCTAAAGGAGGCTCGGTGTGAGGCTTGTGGAGGGACGAGATGGCAAGGCGGGCTCATTCCACTTGAACTCGATCACATAAATGGAGATCGACTCGACAATCGGCTCTGCAATTTGAGGCTGGTCTGTCCGAACTGCCATGCCGCTACTGATACCTACCGCGGGCGCAATATCGGCAAATTCACCAACCGGTAGCCTTCTTAGAAGCCCGGGTGCTGGAATGGGTATACAGAGAGGTCTTAAACACCTTGCCGAAAGGCGTGTGGGTTCGAGTCCCACCCCGGGCACAATATTTGAGGATGGTCGCTAGCCCAACCCTTTCGGACTCACGCCTCGCCAACCTCGCCGCCAAGGCGATCGCCGACGGTTACGTCGCCTTTGACGATCGTTTTCGGGTTATCACCCGCCGCGCCCGGGACCGCTTCATCGACCGCGAGTGGAAGGGGATGCGGGCCGATAGCTTCGAACGGCTCGAGGCATACGCCGCGGCGGTAGGAACCGTGATCGGGACGGTCGGCGAGTTGATGGGTGTGCGGCTCGAAGACCGACAGCTATGGGCGCTGATGAAGGCCGTTTATTCGGGCCTCATCCAGGAACGCGACGATTGGGAGCTGGCCGAGACCTTTTTCAACTCCGTGACCCGCAAGATCTTTGTGACCGTGGGAGTGGACCGGAACATCGAGTTCGTCGATACCGATTTCGACACTCCTCCCCACCAGGCGCTTCGACCCGTCTACCGCTCTTACATCGATCCGACCGATGTCGCCACTCTGGTGGAAAGGATCATTACCGATTCGGACCTCGGCATCTCGTACAGCAACCTGGCCGAAGACTGTCAAAACGCCGCTCTTCGGATCGCCGAGCATCTGCGACTTACCGGGGGGTTACGAGTCATCGACCGCGCCGACATAGTCGGCTCCATCTTCTACCGCGGCAAGGCTGCCTACCTGGTAGGGAGGGCCTACAGCGGAAGCCAGATGTTCCCGCTGGTGCTGGCCGTGCTCCATCCGTCAGCAGGGGGAGAACTCGATGCGCTGCTTCTGACCGAGAACCAGGTTTCGGTGTTGTTCTCGTTTACCCGCTCCTACTTCCACGTCGATGTTGCCCGGCCCTATGACCTGGTGAGTTTTCTCCGTTCGCTGATGCCGCGCAAGCGGATGTCGGAGTTGTACATCGCCATCGGCCAGCACAAGCACGGCAAGACCTCGCTCTATCGTGAATTGCTCTTTCATCTCGCCGGCACGGGCGAACGCTTCTCGATCGCCCGGGGTACCAAGGGCCTGGTAATGGCGGTTTTCACCCTGGCGGGATTCGACGTAGTCGTGAAGGTGATCAAAGATCGCTTTCCGGCCCCCAAACGCACCACCCGCCAGGAGGTCAAGGAGCGATACCGGCTCGTCTTTCTCGCCGATCGGGCCGGTCGATTGGTCGACGCTCAAGAATTCGAATATCTCGAATTCGACCGCTCCCGTTTCGACCCCGAACTACTCGAGCTCTTGAGCAATGAGTGCGGGCGCAATTTCGAGATGTTCGAGCAGAAGGTTGTCATTCGCCACGCCTATATCGAGCGGCGGGTGATTCCCCTCGATATCTATCTGCGCGACGCCGAAGCGGACCTGGGGGCGGCTGCCATCGTCGACTACGGGAACGCCATCAAGGAGCTCGCCGCCACCGGCATATTCCCCGGGGACCTCCTCTTGAAGAACTTCGGAGTGACCCGCCACGGCCGGGTCGTCTTCTATGACTATGACGAGTTGACCACGATCGGCAAGTGTGTGTTTCGACCCCTTCCCGACGACGCCGACAGTGGGGAGGAGCCCTCGTTCGGGGTGGGGCCCGACGACGTCTTTCCGGAAGAATTCGAGCGCTTTTTGGGCGTCGAAGACAATCTCAAAGCGGAGTTCATGTCCCAGCACCGTGACCTGTACACCGCTCAGTGGTGGCTGGCGGTGCAGGCGCGAGTGGCGGCGGGTGAGTTGATCGACATCTTTCCGTATGACCCGAGCGCCCGCTTGCCCGAGGGCGAGCCGGCGCCGGCGAGCGGTTAAATTCGGTCGATGGACCTCGTCGAGTACACCGTTGACGGACCGGTCGCTCTGGTGAGGCTCAACCGACCTCCGGTCAACGCCCTGTCGCCCGAGCTTTCCCACGATCTCCTAGCCGCATTCGGGGAGGCGGCCGATCCGAAGGTGAGGGCAGTGGTCGTTACCGGCCAGCCCCACTTCGCCGCCGGGGCCGACATCAAAGGCTTTCAGTCTGTGTACGACGAAGGCGGGGAACAGAAGCTGGCCTCGACTCTGGTGGAGGCGATTTGGGCCCTCGATCGACTCGAGAAGCCCACCATCGCCGCTATTCACGGCTATGCGCTCGGCGGCGGCCTGGAACTGGCGATGGGGGCGGACTTTCGATATCTGGCGGAGGATGCCAAGGTCGGTCAGCCAGAGATCAAACTGGGGCTCATTCCCGGAGCCGGTGGCACCCAAAGGCTCCAGCGCCTGGTCGGTTTTCAAAGGGCAAAGGACATCGTCTACAGCGGGCGCCAGGTGGGAGCGGAAGAGGCGCTCGCCATTGGCCTCGCTGATCGGGTCTTTCCGGCCGCCGACGTTCTCACCGAGGCGCAGGCCGCCGCTCGCGAGCTCGCCGCTGGTCCTACCCGGGCCCTTCATGCTGCCAAGCAGGCACTTGCCGGTGGCCATGGGCGGCCGCTTGCGGAGGGGATGGATTTGGAACGGGCTGCCTTTGACGAAAGCTTTTGGACGGACGACGCCCGCGAGGGAGTGTCAGCCTTCATCGAGAAGCGACCGCCTTCGTTTCAGGGTAAGTAGCTCTAGGACGCCGTCTCCAGCAGCCGCCTCAGACGCCCCAGATTTCTCCGCCAGATGGCTGCCAGCACCGGGCCGGCGATCAGACCCGCCAGCTGGCCCCCGAGGTAGGGCGGAAACCGAAGGTCTTCGCTCCAGGTGAGGCGGGTGGCCCCGGCTATGGCGGCGACGGCGAACTCGCCCGTCCCCGTCACCAGACCCTGATGCTCGACCCCGATCCGATGAGGCGGCTCCCAGACCGTCACCGTCATTCGGTCGGTAAGGCGGAAGGGGCCGACTCGGGTGGCCACGTCCATCACCGCCCCCGGGCCGGAGGTGACGCTGCCGCCAAACCCAATCGATTCCACGTCTCCCATCCAGCGCTCGTGGCCTTTGAGATCGCTCACCGCGTCCCAAACCACGGCCAGTGGGACACCTATATCCACCGAGACCACTATCGAAGTCATCGCGGGTTGGTCGAAACGCGCCAACTCATGCGACAATTCTCGCTTGCTCTATCTGGATCACGCCGCCACCACTCCGCTTCGGCCGGAGGCCATTGAGGCCATGGCTCCATATGCGTCAGGGGTCTTCGGCAACACTTCGGGTAGCCACTTCATCAGCCGGCGAGCAAAGAATGCACTCGAAGAGGCGCGAGAGAAAGCGGCCCGGTTGATCGGAGCCCAGCCCGAGGAAATTGTCTTTACGGGCGGGGGAACGGAGGCGGACAACCTGGCCCTGGTGGGCACCGCCCTCCAGAGCCGTGGCCGGATCGTCACCGTTGCCACCGAGCACGAAGCGATTCTCGAGACCGCACGTTGGCTGGAGCCGTTGGACTGTCCCGTTGCAGTGGTGGACGTGGACAGTCGGGGGCGGGTCGATCCGGAGAAGGTCGTCGCCGCCGTCGACGAGGGTGGGGCGGCGGTCTTATCGGTGATGATGGTCAACAACGAGACCGGGACCATCCAACCGATCGAAAAAATTCGCAACCTCCTCGGAGATCGCGGAACTGCCTTTCACACCGACGCCATCCAGGCGTTTTCTTCGATGGATGTAGACGTCGCCTCCGTTGACCTCCTCTCCTTGGCCGCGCATAAGTTTGGAGGACCGCAGGGGGTAGGCCTCCTCTACGTCCGCAAAGGGATGCCGTTTTGGCCCCTCATCTCCGGCGGGGGTCAGGAGATGGGACGGCGCAGCGGTACCCACAACGTGGCCGGGATCGTCGGCATGGTCGCCGCCATGGAGGCCGCGGTTGCCGACCGTGAACGGTTTCGCAGGGTGACCGAGGATGCCCGCGAGCGTTTCGAAACCGGGCTGGGGGAGCACGGAGTGCGAACGGTTCCCGCTCTACTGACCACTCCTCATCATTGCCATCTCACCTTCGAGGTTGCCAACGAGGCGATGCTGGTCCATCTGGATCGACTCGGGCTCGCAGCCTCGGCGGGGTCGGCCTGCCAGTCGGGAGCGGCTGCCGTCTCTCATGTCTTGACGGCGATGGGAATCTCCGAGGAGCAGGCGCGGAGATCACTGCGGTTCAGTTTCGGCTGGACCACCCAACCAGAGCATGGGGATCAGGCGGCAGAGATCGTCCTCCAGGCAATCGAGGCCAGTCGATGAGAGTTCTGGTGGCAATGTCAGGCGGAGTGGACTCGTCCGTGGCCGCGGCAATCATGAAGTCCGAGGGCCACGATGTCATCGGCGCCACGCTCAAGCTCTACCAGGGACCCAACGGGGAGGCACCCACTGCAGGCTGTTGCACCCTCTCTGATTCCGAAGATGCACGGCGTGTTGCCGCCCAACTGGACATCCCCTATTACGTTCTCGACTACGCCTCGCATTTCCGGACCGATGTGATCGAGCGCTTCGTCGCCGATTACCGCCACGGTCGCACCCCTAACCCATGCGTGGAATGCAACCGCACGGTCAAATTCCGAAAGCTCCTCGATCAGGCTAAGACCTTCGGCTGTGACCTGTTGGTCACCGGTCACTATGCCCGTGCTGGTAGCGACGGCAATCGGTTCACGCTCCGGCGGGGCCTGGACCGGCGCAAAGATCAGTCCTATGTCCTCGCCATGCTCGGCCAGGAAGCCCTGGGTCGGGTTCGCTTTCCGGTGGGGGAAATGGAGAAGTCGGAAACCCGGGCCCGGGCGGCGGGCTTGGGCTTGCGAACCGCTCGAAAGTCAGACAGCCAGGACATCTGCTTTGTGGGCCGGGGCGGCTACCGCCAGTTTCTCAAGCAGCACGACCCCGCCGTCGTCTCGCCGGGCGCGATCACGGATCGTGGCGTCGTTGTGGGTAGTCATGAGGGAGTTTCGGGCTTCACCATCGGTCAGCGCCACGGACTGGGTGTGGCCCGGGGGGAGCGTCGCTACGTGGTT
>DATBKE010000122.1:0-8266 GCA_036556085.1 Acidimicrobiia bacterium
CGGCTACGAACCCTGGGTTCGCAAATTACGCGACCAACCAGGCCGCTCCCCGGACCCCGCTCGAGTCCCCGTGAAGATTCTTGAGGAGTCGGGTAGCCACGGTGGGAGTGAATGCATACCGGGCCCAGAGATCAGGCACGCACTGATAGATCTCGTCTGTGTTGCTCATGCCGCCGCCCAGGACGATGGCGTCGGGATCGAGAACGTTGATGATCGTGGAGAGCGAGCGAGCCAGGCGATCGCAGTAGAGATCGAGGTGAGCCAAGGCGGTGGCGTCGCCGTGCCGGGCGGCTCCCACAACCTCGACCGCATCCGCGGCACCAGATCGTGCCGCGAAGCCGGGCCCGGAAAGAAAGGTCTCGATGCACCCGGACAGCCCGCAGTAGCACTCGGGTCCCGGGCGTTCGTCGTCGCGCGGCCAAGGCAAGGGGTTGTGGCCCCACTCGCCGGCGATGGCATTGGGTCCCGATAGGGCCTGCCCCCGCACCACCACCCCTCCCCCCACCCCGGTGCCGATGATGACGCCGAACACGACAGCCGCGCCAGCAGCCGCCCCATCGCGGGCTTCCGAGAGCGCGAAGCAATCGGCGTCATTTCGCAAGATCACCGGTCGACCCAGGGCCTTCTCCAAATCGACGTCGAAGGGCCGGCCGTTGAGAGCGACGGAGTTCGAGTTCTTGAGGAGACCGGTGGAGGGATCGATGGCTCCCGGTGTCCCAATCCCGATGGCTCCGGGCGTCCGACCGTGGGCCCGCTCCAGTTCGCTGACGAGCTCGGAGATGCGGTCGACAGTTCCCTCATAGTCACCCAGGGGAGTAGGCAACCGCAGGCGGCCTTGCTCGGAGCCGTCGTCGGCGAGCACAACTCCTTCGATCTTGGTCCCGCCGACATCGATCCCGATGCGGTTCATCTACCGGGCGGCGGCGGCGTAAACCGATGCCAGGAGATCGTTGAAGTTGACGGCCGGGGCGAGCACCAATTCACCGGCCGAGGTGCGCATGTCGCTCACCCGCACCGAAATTCGATTGACACCGTCCTTGCCAATGCCGCGGTATCTCCAGGCCGTCGCCACCGCATCGCCAAACGACCAGCCCGAGTCAACCCTGACCGCTCCGGCGACCGCCTCCAGACGCGATCCGAGAGAACCGAGGGAATCGAAGTTGGCGAGGTTGCGGGCGAGTTGGAAAAGGATGTCCTGTTGCCGACGCTGGCGATCGAAATCGGATCCGGCCACGACCTTCCACTGGCCATCGATCAATGATTCGGTGTGACGCGACCGGGCCCAGGCCAGGGTTGTGTAGCCGTCCGCCCAGACACAGCCGCCTGGAAGGTCGAGTCCCGAGCGCGGGTCGCGCGCGGGGTAGTCGGTGCAAATCGAGGTGCCGCCGAGGGCGTTGACCAGGGCGGCGAAGCCATCGAAGTTGACCCGGGCCACATGGTCGACCGGGATCCCGGTGTAGCCCTCGACCATCAGGGCGATGAGCTCGGTCCCGCTGGCAAAACCCTCGCATCCGCCCAGACCGGCGTTGATACGACTCCAGCCGTTGGTGCACGGGTTCTGGACGTAGAGGTCGCGGGGAATCGAAACCAGTATCGGAGCCGCTCCATCGGTGGGGGCGAGGGCGAGGACAATGGTGTCGGCTCTGGAACCGGAGGCATCGCTACCCACCCCGAGGTAGGCATCGAACATCTCGTCGGGGAGAGCGATGCCAATGGCGGCGCGGTTGGTGTAGGGAGGCCGCCTCAGGGCTGCGGAGCGCAACGCCAACAACTCGGTTTCGAGATCGGGCGGAATGAGATCGCTGCGCATCTCGCGCAATCGAGCCTCCCGATTCTGCGCCTCGATGATGGCAGCCGCCACTTCGGCCTCGGATCGGCTTTCGAGTGCCAGCGAGGCCTGCCCCGGATCGAAGGACTCGGTGGCCACCGCATCAAAGGTGAACCAGACCTGGGTGATCAGGAAGGCGACCAAACCCAGGATCAAACCGCCGACGGCAATGATGCCGCTGCGGACGGGATGAGCGCGGGCGTAACCGACCACATTCCATTCTTGCGTAAAAACCCTCGGGTTTAGGGGCGCGAATCTCCGCAAGAACGATTACGAGCCGATGAAGACGGTTCCGGTGAAATGGCCGATGACCCTGCCATCGGTCCGCCTCACCAAAATGCGATAGGTCGCCAGCCTGCGGCCGCGATGAACCTCGGAGGCAGTGGCGGTGAGCTCGTCGCCGCTGCGACTGGCAGCAGAGAACACCATGTGGGTATCGATGGCCGACGCATCCTCGGGGTAGGAATTGGCGTAAAGCGACAAAGCGCAATCGGCCAAGCTGAAGACCGCTCCGCCATGAGTGGCCCCGTGAAAGTTGGTGAGCTGGTCGGTCACGGTCATTCCGACGGTCAAGGTTTCCTCAGTCACCTCCACCAAGCGGATGCCAAGTCCGGCCGCATAGCTGTCGTTCGTCAGTCGCGCTTCGACGCGGGCGCGGTCGATCACTGATCGCGAAAATTCTGAGGCATCGGCGGACAGTACCGTGCCGGTAGGATCGTCGGCCGTGGGTGAAGGAAGGCTCAGCCAGGTCGGAGCCGGCAAGGTCAGGGACATTTTTGCGGTCGACGACGATCGCCTCCTCCTCGTCGCCACTGATCGGATCAGCGCCTATGACGTTGTTCTCCCCGATCCGATTCCCGACAAGGGCCGGGTGCTGACGGCCCTTTCGCTCTTCTTCTTTGACCTTCTAGATACGCCCAACCATCTGCTGGGCACCGATCTCGCCGGCCTCGAAGTTCCCCCAGATTGGGAAGGCCGGTCGATGATCGTGAAACGAGCCGAAGTCGTTCCCATGGAATGCGTGGTCCGAGGCTATCTCTACGGATCCTCCTGGCGTGAGTACCGAGACGGGGGTGGACCGACCACCGAACACCTTCCCCAAGGCCTGCGCCTGGCCGACCGGCTCGAGGAGCCGATCTTCACCCCGGCCACCAAGGCGGCAACGGGCCATGACGAGAATCTCGACGAAGCGGGGGCACGGAACCTGGTTGGCAACGAGACCTACGAGGAATTGCGCCGGAGGTCGATCGAGATCTACCTGACAGCAGCCGCCCATGCGGCCAAGCGGGGAGTCATCCTCGCCGACACCAAGTTCGAGTTCGGCACCGTCGATGACGAGTTGATTTTGATCGACGAGGTGCTCACACCTGACTCGTCGCGCTATTGGCCCGCGAACGAGTGGGCCCCAGGAAGCGACGTCCCTTCCTTCGACAAGCAGTATGTACGTGATTGGCTCGACCAGAGCGGATGGAACCAGAGCCCGCCTGCTCCCCACCTCCCGGAGTCCGTAATTGCCGGGACCCGCGGTCGCTACATCGAGGCCTATGAGCGCATAACCGAGCAGTCCTTCGAGGCCTACCTGCGAGGCGTTGTTTGAAGGTCAGAGTGGCCATCACCCGACGCCCGGAGATCGCCGATCCCGAAGGAGCAACGGTAAAGAAGGCGCTGACCGATCTCGGCTACAACGAGGTAAGAACCGTTCGCTTCGACCGCGCCATCACCCTCGACATCGAAGAAGATGACGCATCCCGCGCCCGGGACCGGGCTGTGGAGATGTGCAATCGCCTCCTGGTCAATCCAGTTTTGGAGGACTACACGGTCGAGGTCGAGGCATGACGAAGGTTGCGGTGGTCCTCTTCCCGGGGACTAATTGCGAGCTCGACACCGCAGAGGCGCTAAGCAACCTTGGCGCCGATGCCCGAATCGTGTGGCATTCGGAGTCCGATCTGGCCGGGTTCGATGGCGTCGTCCTACCCGGGGGTTTCGCCCACGGGGACTACCTGCGAACCGGCGCCATCGCCCGTTTCTCTCCGGTGATGAAGGCCGTTGCGGCTATGGCCGGGGCAGGCCGACCGGTGCTCGGAATCTGCAACGGCTTCCAGGTGCTGTGCGAGGCCGGATTGCTCCCGGGAGGCTTTATCGCCAACCGCGGACTCTCTTTCCTCTGCAAGTGGGTGGACCTCGAAGTCGCGGACCAGGGCTCAATGCTCACGGCCGGGCTACGCCCGGGTACTCATCTCCGCTTACCGCTCAATTCCTACGAAGGGAACTTCGTCGCCGGGTCGACTGAGGCGCGAGTAGTCCTGACCTACCGCGACAACATCAACGGGTCGGATCGCGCCGCTGCCGCGGTGGCCAATGAAGCCGGCAACGTGGTCGGAGTGATGCCTCACCCCGAGCGGGCGTCGGCCGATTGGCTGGGGTCCGCCGACGGCAATCTCCTGCTGGGCTCTTTTCTCCAAGCCTCGGCGGCATGAGGACCGACGAAGTCGACCCCGAGCTCGATGAGGGCGAAGTGCTGACGCTCCACGCCCGCCTCGGCCTCACCGACGACGAGTACCAGCAGATAATCGACCGCCTGGGCAGGGAACCGAGCCGATCGGAACTGGCGATGTACTCGGTCATGTGGTCGGAGCACTGCTCCTACAAGTCATCTCGGGTCCACCTGAGCCGGTTCCCCACCGAAGCACCCTGGGTGGTGGTCGGCCCCGGGGAGAACGCCGGCGTCGTCGATGTCGGCGAGGGGTGGTTGGCGGCTCTCCGGATCGAAAGCCACAACCATCCTTCGTTCGTCGAGCCCCATCAGGGGGCGGCCACAGGCGTGGGGGGGATCATCCGTGACATCTTCACAATGGGGGCCCGTCCTATCGCCTTGTGGGACTCCCTGCGCTTCGGCCCGCTCGATCAACCGCGGAACCGGTACCTGTTCACGGGAGTGGTGGGGGGGATTGCCGCCTACGGCAACGCCGTGGGAGTGCCAACCGTCGGGGGTGAGCTGGCCTTCGCCGAGCATTATTCGGATAACCCCCTGGTCAACGTGATGTGTCTCGGTCTCTTGCGGGCCGAGGATCTAGTACTCGCCACTTCCGGCCCACCCGGGACCATTGCGGTTCTCCTCGGCGCCCCCACGGGGCGAGACGGGATCGGGGGCGCCTCGGTGCTCGCTTCGGCCTCCTTCGACGAGACCTCCCTGGAGAAGCGGCCCTCGGTTCAAGTTGGAGATCCGTTCGCAGAAAAGAAGCTCATCGAAGCCTGCCTCGAGCTCTACCGAAAGAAACTCGTCGTTGGTGTCCAGGACCTGGGAGCGGCTGGCCTTTCCTGTGCGGTCAGCGAGCCCGTCTCCCGGTCTGGACACGGGATAACAGTGGACCTGGACCGAGTGCCCACCCGCGAGCCCGATATGACCCCCCCCGAGTTGCTGATGTCGGAATCGCAGGAACGGATGATGGCCTTTGTCCACCCCGACCGAGTCGACGAAGTGATCGAGGTCGCTCGGCGATGGGAAACCGAGGCGTCGGTGGTGGGTGAGATCACCGGTTCCGGAAATGTCGTGGTGTCGCTCGGCGGCGAAGTAGTAGTCGACATCCCGGCGCAATCCCTCACCACGGAAGCCCCGCGCTATCACCGGCCGCTCGGCGAACCCGGCTGGATGGAAGACCTCTGGTCCAACACGGTCAAGTTCGTGGCTCAGCCCGCCATCGCCACCGCCTTGTTGCAGCTGCTCGCCGAACCCGAGCTCGGATCGAAAGCATGGATCTATGAGCAATACGACCACATGCTGTTCCTCAACACCGTGGTGGGGCCGGGCCATGACGCCACCTTGCTTCGTTTGAAGGGAACCGACCGCGGGCTCGCCCTCAGCACAGACGGCAACGGAAGGGTTTGCTATCTCGACCCCCGTCGCGGCGGAGCCCGCCTGGTCTGGGAAGCGGCGCTCAACGTGGCGATGGTGGGAGCCGAGCCGCTGGCGGTGGTGGACAACCTCAACTTCGGTAATCCTGAAAAGCCCGAGGTGATGTGGCAATTCCGGGAAACCGTCGAAGGAATCTCTGAAGCGTGCGAAGCGCTCGGGGTGCCGGTGGTGGGCGGCAACGTCTCGTTCTACAACGAGACCGACGGCCTCGATATCTATCCGTCGCCGGTGATCGGAATGCTGGGGTTGGTCGAGGAGCTCGTATGGCCACCTCCCCGGCTCGACCGGGCCGAAACGGAGATGGCCGTCTATCTGGTTGGAAACGAATGGGCACCGAACTTGGCGGGGTCGGCCTTCGAAAAGG
The DNA here is from genome assembly GCA_036556085.1 of Acidimicrobiia bacterium. Classification (GTDB taxonomy): domain Bacteria; phylum Actinomycetota; class Acidimicrobiia; order Spongiisociales; family ZC4RG35; genus JACCTH01. Next base: position 6,106 of record DATBKE010000122.1, read on the forward strand.
CAACTTTCGGCCACGTCGGAGGCCGACCAACCGGTCCCGATCGCGCCATGGGCCGTGCGACGGTGGTCAGCGCTCGAAGACTGGCCGAAGCCCGTATCCCGGTCCTCCACGACGTTTCGATGGGGGGCCTGGGCCTGGCGCTCGCCGAGATCTGCATCGCCTCGGGAGTGGGGGCCACGGTCGCCTACAGCGATTGGCGCTTTCTATTCAGCGAGGATCCTCACCGCTTCCTGGCCGTGGCCCCGGCAGCGGCAGACGACACCATCACCGCCGTCTGCAGCGAAGTCGGAGTGCCCTTCCTCAGGATCGGGACAATGGGTGGCGACGCCATCGTGTTTGATCGCGGTGGGGTTCGGGCCGCGGTCGACCTCACCTTGGCCACCGATACGTGGCGAACGTCATTAACTGAACATCTACGAAACTAGAGCTACGTGACCGAGCGCTCATCTCCCCTCCGCAGGCTTTGGCATTACGCGGGTCCCCACCGCAGGAAGGTGGTGTGGGCCACGACGTTGTCGGTTCTAAACAAATTGGCGGACGTTCTCCCCGAGTTAGTGATCGGTGCCGCGGTAGACGTGGTGGTCCGGGGCGCCGACTCGTTCGTGGGCCGGGCGTTCGACATCTCCGGACGCTTCGAGCAATTGCTGGTCCTGGCCCTGATCAACTTCATCATCTGGCTCATCGAGTCGGTGACCGAGTACATCGCCAATCTCGGGTGGCGTAACTTGGCTCAGACGATCGAGCACGAGGCGCGGATGGACGCGTATCGCCATGTCCAAGAGCTCGAGATCGCCTGGTTCGAGGATCGGTCCACTGGGGGACTGCTCTCGATCCTGAACGACGACGTCAACCAGCTCGAGCGCTTCCTCGACGTGGGTGCTTCCGATTTCATCCGCACCTTCGTCAACGTCGTCTTCGTCGGTGTCGTCTTCTTCGCCGCTTCACCGATGGTGGGGCTGGTGGCGTTCCTCCCCATCCCCCTCATCGTCTGGGGCTCGGTGGTCTACCAAAAGCGCCTGTCCCCGCGCTATCAGAGGGTGCGGGAGAGTGCGGGCGACCTAGGCGCCCTGCTTGCCAACAACCTGAGTGGAATCGCCACGATTCGTGCGTTCTCAGCCGAGGAGCGGGAGTCCGAGCGCGTCGAAGGCATGTCAGATCGTTATCGGGTAGCCAATCGGAATGCGATTCGATTGTCGTCGGCCTTCGTCCCGATCATTCGACTCGCAATCCTTTGCGGCTTCACGCTGACGTTGATCCTCGGGGGACGCGCCACTTTGGACGGCGCCATGGAGGTGGGTGTCTTCTCGGTGCTGGTCTACATGACCCAGCGCCTCTTGTGGCCGCTGACCCGGCTGGGCGAGACCTTCGACCTCTATCAGCGGGCGATGGCATCGACCAGGCGCATCCTCGACCTACTGGCGGTGGCGCCCACCATTCGCCCGGGCTCGGGACGATTGCCACATCCAGTCCAGGGAGAGATCGAATTTCACTCGGTCAACTTCGCTTACTCCGACGGGCGCCTGATCCTCGACAATCTGAGCCTCAGGGTGCCGGCCGGCGAGACCCATGCCATCGTCGGCGCCACCGGAGCCGGCAAATCGACTCTGGTCAAGCTCCTGTTGCGGTTGTACGACCCCACGTCGGGTCGCATCACCTTCGACGGAAATGACCTGCGGGGCCTTTCGTTCGAGTCGGTTCGCCACTCGATCGGTTACGTCGGCCAGGATGTTTTTCTCTTCCAGGGAACAGTGCGCGAGAACCTGAGTTATGGCCGCCCTGACGCCACCGAAGCTGAGATCGAAGAGGCCGCCGCGCTCGCCGAGGCGACGGAATTCATCAAGGAGCTGCCGCTCGGTTACGACACCATCGTGGGCGAACGCGGTCAGAAGCTTTCCGGTGGACAGCGCCAGCGACTGTCGATTGCCCGGGCGATTCTCCGCGATCCCCCGGTCCTGGTGCTGGACGAGGCCACCTCGTCGGTTGACAACGAGACCGAAGCCGCCATCCAGCATTCGCTTGACATCGTCGGCAAGGACCGAACCGTGATCGTGATCGCCCACCGGCTCTCGACAGTTCGCTTTGCCGATCGCATCCACGTCCTCGACGACGGACGGTTGATCGAGGCCGGCACTCACGACGAGCTGGTGGCCAGCGGAGGCCT
>DATBKE010000123.1:0-73013 GCA_036556085.1 Acidimicrobiia bacterium
CCCGCCTCTCCCGAGCTCTCGGCCGCCAGGGCGGCATCGACAAAGACCTCAGCCACGGTCACCGCCCGTCCTTCCCCTTCTCCCGAACCGGTCAGGGAGTCGAGACAGAGCGAGGCCAGGGCGTCGAGCCTTCTCTGACCCGAGCTCTGGTCTTCCAGCACGGGGAGGTCGGTCTCTCTTTGGTGAAGGGCATGGGCGATGATCTCCCCGTCGGTTCCCACCGCCAATCCCCAGAACCTATGGGCCGATTGGTCCAAGGAGGGCTGGATCACCAGATAACGATCGGAGAAGAGGGTCTGGGAATCCTCGGCTGAGACCCTCCTCCTTCTCTCCAGCATCCCATAGAGCCTTCCCAGCGAGTAGTCGGGGGAGAGGGAGAGGGCCTCGGAATCAGAGAGCCCGGTCTTGGAGAGCTCGACCAGCAGCGCCGCCCGATCCAAGGAGATGGCTCCCTTCACGAGCTCGGTCTTGATCACCCCCTCCGGGGCATAGGCCAGGGTGCGGAGCCGGCGGGCGGTCTGATGCGAGATATCGAGGGTGGCAGAAAGCCAGTCGGTGACATTGCGATCCCCCGCGGCCCAGGCGATCTGGTGGGGGTCGAGCCTTCCCACCAGCTCGGCCTGTTCGGCATACAAGCGGTTGATCTCGGCCTGGTTGGCGGAAAGCTTCTCCTCCCAAATGTCGATCTCGTCTCCCTCTCCACTCCATTCGAACATGTGTTCATTATGAGGAAGGGGTGGGACAAAAAAGCTCTCGTCCGGACGAATCGAAGAAAAAATTCCTGGAAATTACAAGGAAGCTTCGGGATCCCAACCTTCATAAGGCGGGCGCCGGTCGTTGACCTGGTTCCAGTAGTCGCGGTGATCGACGATGAGCCCTTCACGATTGAAGGTCAGAAAAGTCGAGCCCGCCAGCGTCATCTCCATACCGCCTTCGACCCAACTCGCCCACCACTCGATGGCGGCCCGATCTCCTTTGACAACCGGAGTCGCGAACCAGCATTCGATCTCCGACTCGACATCGAACTCCCTGGTCAGATATCCCCGAACACCATCGAGGCCGAGGTCGGGCTCGCGGAAGGGCACCGACAAGTAGGTCGCATCAGGAGCGTAGAAAGCGGCCATGGACTCGATGTCTTTGGCCGGCCAACCGGTTCGCCAGGTCTCGGCCCACTTTTGGGCGATTGCTTCAACATCGGCCACGGTCTCGATCCTATGCCGGGAGCATGCGGATCGGTACGTCCTTTCCCTCGGACCAAAACCGGCCCACCGCAATGGCTTCGTTCATCACCTCGGCGCGAAGCCTCGTGGCCAAAGGCAGGTGTTCGATAGCCAACGATCGTCGCTTCTTGGCATCCCTTTCGAAGCGCCAGATGGCTTGCACCGTCCCGTCGATCAGGACCGTCCCTTTGATCGTACGAGCAGCTCCCACAAAACCCTCCCCACCCGCGCTGAAACGTGATCGGTCGGCGTGGCCGAGGAGGAGGTTGTCATACTCGGGTAGGAAACGAACCGGCGCCGGAGTGTCCGAGCTTGGCCTCGGCGCATCGGGCAGATCGAACAACTCGGTCCCGCGCTCGTTGCGAAACGCGGCTAGCTGGGGCCGGGCTCTCTCCACGAACGATCGCCAGCCGGTCAGGCGCGACCAGTTGGCGATGTCGGCGACCGACGCCGGTCCGAAGGCCGCCAGATACCGCAACAACATCTCCGTCCGTGACGGGGCCGGATGAAGTGTCTTCCCCACCCAGGCGTCGAGGGTGATCACCTCGACCTGGCGGGTCTGACCCCAGACGCCACGCGGAGGTGCCTGCACCAGCGGAAGCAGACACCGACAGGCATACGCCAGGGCGGCTGAATCGAGCTGGGGAAAACGCTCAGCCAACGCCGCTCGCAACCGCGGGCCGCTCAACGGCTGGTCGGACAACAACTGGCGGGCGACAGCCATGATCGGTTCGAGGTCGATCCCGATCAGAGCCGGGGCGAATTCGCGATGACGGGCGAGTTCAGCGGTTAGCACCGGTTGGGTGAGAGGTCGGAGCCAGAGGGCGTCGTCGGCGGTGAGCAGGTGAATGGTCCCCCGCATCACCGTGATCCTGACGAGTGATCTATCCGACACGAGCCGACCCAAGGCATGGGGATCGAAGCCCTCGAGGCGCGACCAAAGGGCGAGGTAGGGATCGAGAGGATTCTGCGCCTGAAGACCAACCAGCTTTGCGACGGCAGCCACCGCCGGCATCGACTGACGCTGCAGCAAGAGCTGACGCTCGAGCGTCGCCCGGTTGAGTTGTCGATTGGTGATGGGTTCAGCGGACGAGGGCATCGAGACCGATGGTGATCATCTGCTCCACTGCTTCATGAACCACCGGGCGGTTGGGGTTGTAACCCTCCATCGCCTCATCCTTCTCCACCAGGGGATTGCCATCAATGGCCAGAATCGCTCCGGCACTCGCTTCATGGAGCGAGGCGAGGATGTAGAGGGCGGCGACCTCCATCTCCACCGCTATCACTCCGGCCTGCTGCCACATCGGGAGGCTGCTCCCCAGCACCTGATGTGGATAGAACGACGCCAGCGTCAGCACGACTCCTGGATGGACATCGACGCCGGCGGCCTCGGCTGCCCCCAGCAGACTGTCGACCACTCGATGATCGGCCACAGCCGGGTACTCCGACGGAATCACTTGTTGGGTGAACCCGTCGGCGCGGACGGCGGCCGTCGCCACCACCAGTAGCCCGTCAAGGATGTTGGGCTGCATCCCTCCCGCGGTGCCGGCTCGAATCACCCGCTCGGCCCCGGCCCGGAAGAGCTCCTCGAAACAGACCGCGGCACCTGCGCTACCCACGCCGTGAGACACGACGGCGAGTTCGACATCGTGATGACGACCGGCGAACGAAAAGTATTCACGGGTACGGCCCAGCTCCGTCACGTCCTCGAGGCGTCCTGCCGCCTGCTCGGCTCGGTTGGGATCGCCAACCACCAGCACCCGGTGGGGAAGATCGCCGGCCCGAAATCCCAAAACGGGCAGACGGGAGTCCTCGGGAACCCTGGTCTTGGTCACGTCTTGAGACCGTTGACGAGCCGCTCGAGATCGTCGTCGTTGGTCCACCATCCGATCGAGGCACGCACCAGTCCGGTCTTGGGGATCTCGCGGACCATCACCCCTTCGGATTCGAGGCGGGCGACGACCTCGGCCGGCTCGACGCTACGCCAGGAGACGATCGTCGCCTGACGCTCAGACGTGGCCACCTCCACTCCGGCTCCATGGAGCATCTGGCGGCAAACCTCGGCCATTTCCCGGCTCCGGGAGAAGCACCATTCCGGTCGACTCCGGACCGCCGCCAGCAATCCCGACAACGAGGAGGTGGGAAGCCAGCCGGGGTCGAAGCGGCGGGCTCCCGCCCATGGCTCGAAGGTGCCATCAGATAGATACGTCTCTTGAGAGAAATAGCTGGGGCGGGCGACGCGGAGCTGATCGGGGTCGGCCACGACCAGGGCACCAGTCGATTCGGGGCCACAGAGCCATTTCTGTCCCGAGATGGTCATAAAGTCGAGACCCCTCGCAGCGACGGGGATGGCGCCGACCGATTGGGCTCCGTCCACCAGAATCGGCACCCCGGCCTGTTGCCGAAGTTCGTGAACAGGGAGCATCTGACCGGTGGTCCAGAGAACGTGTGAGACCGCCAATAGTCGAGTCCTGGCGGTGACCGCACCGATGATCGATTTCGGATCCGGCGGGGTGACGATGACCCGGGCACCCGAGGTGTGAAGGGGTCCCAGCAGTCCGAAATGCTCGTCGGTGGTTGTGACGATCTCGTCTTCGGGGCCAAGGTCGAGGCCCGCCAGCACCAGGTTGCAGCCGTCGGTGGTGGAGGCCGTGAGGGCAATGTTCTCGGACCCGACCCCCACGAGGTCGGCCAGCTCTTTTCGCACCTCGATTCGCAACCCGAGGACACGGTCGATGTAAGCCTGACCTGACCTCCCCTCGTTGAGGCCCCGTTCGTCCTCTTCCCTCATGGCCGCGATAGTCCGGCGGGCGAGGGGACCCGTGCTTCCCGCTTGCAGGTAGGCGAATCGTTCGAGCACCGGGAATTGGGCCCTGGCCTCGGCGAACGTCATCGGCACTAGATCACTCTCTCATTTCCCCCGTCGATGGGGATCTGGGCCCCTGTCGTCGCTCGATAGCGGTCCGAGCAGAGATCAGCAACGATGGTGGCCACGGTGGCGGCGCTGACCTCGGTCTTGAGGAGGTTGCGCCGCTTGTAGTCGTCAACCTCGAGCCCGTAGGCGGCGGCCCGAGACCTGATCAGTTCCTCGGTCCAAAGGCCCGTATCGAACACGCCGTCGGGATGGACGATGTTGACCCGGATGCCGGCCTCGGCCCATTCGAGCGCCGCCACACGGGCGAGCTGGGTGAGAGCCGCCTTCGAGGCCGAGTAAGCCGCCGCCCCCTTGCCCGGGGCAGTGGCGTTGCGGGAAGCAACCACTGCCACTCTTCCGCCTACCGGCGAGCGCCGCAAGAAGGGCTCGAGGTCGCGCAGCAAGGCTCCCACTGCCCGGACGTTTACCGACATCACCCGATCCCAGGAGTCGAGATCAAGATCGGCCACGTTCTGAGATTCGCCAAAGACGCCGGCGCCGACGACGGCGATATCGATGCCACCGAAATGCTCTATCGCTCGGGCGATGGCCTCCCTCTGCTCGTGGTCCTCGGTGACGTCGAGTTGGAGGCCGAGACAATCGGGCGCGTCGATAGTGGGCTCAGAGATGTCGCAACCGACCACGGCCGCCCCGCGACCGAGAAGCTCCATGGCGGTGGCGCGACCGATCCCGGAGGCGCTACCGGTGACAAGGGCCACCATCCCGGTGAACTCGGGCAGGGGGCCTGATCGTTGGAGCTTGGCCTGCTCGAGGTCCCAGTACTCACAGTCGAACAGGTCCTCGGGCGAGAGCGCTTGGTAGCCACCCAGCTGATCCTCGGCCCGCTCCAATACCGGAATCGTGTGGTGGTAGATGTCGGCGGCAATTTCGGCGTCAGCGAGCGACCGACCCACGGCGAGCATGCCCCATTCCGGATCGAGGACTATCCGCGGCGCCGGATCGAGCATTTGCAGGTCGCGTCCTGTTCGTTTCTGGTTGGCCTCGAAGTACTCGGTGTAGGCCCTGGCGAACCGATCGACATCCCGCCCGATCATTGGCACGCGCTTGGTGCGGATGACGTGATCGGGCGTGAGAGGACCACGCCCGGCCAGCGAGCCCAGATCGGGCCGCGCCACGAACCGGGCGACGTCGGCATCGGCATGACGCCGCATCACCATGGGGACGCCGGCCACTTGGGAAATCTTTTGGCGAAGGTCAGCCAGATCGACCGGATTGGCGGCGGGGAGTTCTCGCCAGGAGGACCCCGATGTCGCTCCCAGGTATTCCTCTGCCTTGGTGATGAGGTCGAGGTGCCTTTCGTAGGCGTCCCGGGTAGTGGTCCCAAAGGTGAAAAGGCCGTGGTTCATGAGGACCATGCCGATGGCCCCGGTCTCGGCCGGCCAAAGCTTTCTCACCAGACGGGCGAGATCAAATCCGGGCATGACATAGGGGACAACTACAACTGCGTCGCCGAGAGCTTCGCGGACAGTGGCATCACCGTTCGTGAGATTGGTCAAAGTGACGATCGCGTCGGCGTGCGAGTGCTGTACGGCCGGGAACGGCAAGAAGGCGTGGAGCAGGCTCTCTACCGATGGCTGCGGGGCGCCGGGATCAAGTCGAGCCGCCGACAGCTCGCGCATCATCTCCTGATCGGAGATGGCATCGAGATCGAGGAGTTCGGCCAGCCGGCTCATTCGCAAGGGCGTGAATCCGGCTGGGGCGATGGAGGCCAGGTCCCAACCCGATCCCTTCACGAAGAGGGCATCGATCTCGACCCCGGTGATGTCGAGGTAGGGGCCTTTGATCGAAGTGTTGCCGCCCCCGTGGAGGACGAGCGTGGGTTCGGAGCCAAGGAGGCGCGAGCCGTATACGCACTGCTCCAGCGGAGAGGACCCGGCTTCAGCGTGGTTCCAACGACTATCCATCAGTAGGGAGTATCCCCGCCGTCGACATTGATCGCTTGGCCACGAATGATCAGCGCCTCGTCGGAGAGAAGGAAGGCGATGACCCGCGCCACTTCGATCGGTTGAACCTTCCGGCCCAGTTGGGCGGGGCCCATGCCGGCGAGCAAGTCCGCGGCCGGAACGCCAACCCGAGGCTCGAGCCACTCCGCCACCCCGGCCAGCATCGGCGTGTCGACTCCACCAGGACACACGGCATTGACATTGATGCCGTGCACCGCCCACTCCATCGCCAGCGATCGGGTGAGGCTGATAACCGCGGCCTTGGCCGCGTTGTAGGCAGCCATGTTCTTGTACCCCACCTTGCCGCAATTGGAGGCGACGTTGACGATTGCACCACCTCGCTCTTTGAGATGGCTTCCCACTTGGCGCGAACAGAGAAACGTGCCGGTGACGTTGACGTCGAGTTGCCTGCGCCAATCGCCAGCCCCGGCGTCCCAGGCGGTATCGAGGACAACGGCCCCGGCGTTGTTGACCAAGCCGTCGATGCCGTTCCAGGAATCCACCACCGTTTCGACCGCTGCGGCCACGTCGGCCTCATTGGTGACATCGCAGGGGAGAGGAAGCACTTTGGTGGGGTCGAAGCTCATCGCCGCCGCTTCTACCCGCTCACCATCCAGATCGACCATGGCCACCTGTGCCCCTCGTTCCACCAAGACTTGAGTGATGGCCGAGCCGATGCCTCCAGCGGCTCCCGTGACGATGTAGCGACGGCCTTCCATCACCAGGTGGGCCTGGTGAGGACGCCGCCGTCAACCACCAGATCGGCGCCGGTGATGAACCGGGCGAGATCCGAGCAAAGAAAGACGCATGCATCGCCGACCTCGTCGGCTGTTCCCAGACGCCCCAGTGGCGCGGACGCAAGCCAGCGCTGCACGCCCTGGGGCCAGTCCTGCTCGAGGCCGGGGCGGTCAATGAGACCGGGCGAGACGGTGTTGACCCTGATCTGATGGCGGCCAAATTCCTGCGCCGCCGCGCGGGCATGCATCCGTAGTGCCGCCTTGGCAGTGGCGTAATGTCCGTGCAGAGGAGCGGGCTGGACGCCTTCGATGGAGGCGATGTGGACGATCGAGCCGCCGGCACCCTGTTCAACCATCTGTCGGGCAACTGCCTGAGTCAGGCGATGAACCGCGGTGACGTCGGTCTCGAGCATTTGCCGAAAATCGTCATCGGTCACCTCCAGAGTCGAGGCCAGTGGCTGGATTCCGGCATTGTTGATCAGCCCATCGATGCGTCCGAAGGTGCCGAGCGCGGCCTCGATGATCAATGCTGGGGCTGTCGCTTCGTTGAGATCGACCTGGACGACCGTTTGCTTGTCAGCCAGCTCAGCGACCGGGCTGGTGCGGGTGGAAAGGACCAGAGTGGCGCCGGCGGCGGAGAAGCGGCGGGCGATGCCCTCGCCGATTCCTCCGCCAGCCCCGGTGATGACAATCACCCGACCGCTGAGATCGATCATCGGGCTCTGACCAGAGAAAACGTGAACCTTCCCTCGATGAAGTAAGTGCGGTTGAACATCACCGGTCGGGCGTTGTCCTGGTAATGCACCTGTGACAGGAGAACGTACGCGGCATTGCGTGGGCGTTTTCCCCAACCGACATTGCCGCCGGCGGCGGCGTGAATCTCGGTGACCGCTGTCGCGACTTCGATTCCGTGGTGGGCGAGAGCAGCGAAGAGCGAGCCGGTCAACGACGAGACTTCGAAGTCGGCAGGGAGCAGGCGACGATCGATAACGTCATATGAAAACGCCACCAACTCGCCGGACGCGGTCAGCGAGCGGTTGGTAGCAACCACTTGCGACCGCTCGGGCAATTCGAGCCGCTCTCGCTCTTCCGTGGTAGCGGCCCGAGCCCGACGGGAGCGATAGATCATCTGCGGGTCGAGACCCGAGGCCCGAATCGTTGCCGATAAAGATTCGAGGCGACGCAGATCTGCCCGGATCTCGGCGTGGGCCGGCGTGGCGAACGTGCCCAGCCCGTGCCTTGTGATGGTGAGACCCAGGCTCTCGAGCCGGCTGAGGGCGCTTCGAATCGTGGGTCGGGAAACACCGAATTCCGCACTGAGTTGATGTTCCGTTGGGAGGCGCTCGCCCGGCTTCCACTCGCCTTGCCGGAGCCGATCACTTAGTTGGGAGGCCACCTGATCGGTCAATCGCGGAGACGGCACCGTCCGATCTTACGACAAACCATCCGAAGGTTGTCAGACAACTCGAGTCAGGCGCTCGATCTCTTCCGCGGCGTGCGGAAACCGGTTCATCAGATCGGCGCGAGTGCCGAGCTCGAACATTTCTGGTCGGAATCCCGGGGCCATGGTTGCCCCCACTAACGACCATTCCCCAGTGGTTTCTGAACCTTGCCAAACGCTCGCCGGGACCACCAGGGCGGGTCGCTCTCCGGCCGCGGTATCGAGGCCAAGCAGGTGACGTTCCACACGCCCATCCGGATAGAGAAGGAGAAAGCGCAATGCCGCTCCGCCGTGAAAGTGGTACGTCTCGACGCCGGTCAAGCGATGCAGCGCCGAGAAGTCATGCCTCTGCACCAGGAAGTAGATCGCAGTCGAGAATTGATCGGCGAAATACTGCGAGTACATGCCGCCCTCGTCTGGCAGCGGCTGCAAGTCGAGGTCGGCAATGAGTCTTTGGGCCCCGGTCACGCCCGAGAAAGCTCCCGGGCTCGACCGCTGACTTCGGCTCGCACGGCCGCCAGATCGACCGTCTGAATCCCTGTTGGGTCAACTACCAGGCGGCCTCCCACCCACACCCCTTTGATGAGTCCGGGATGACCCGAGTACACGAGATGGGTGAGCAGATCGCGATCTTCAGTAATGGGCACCATCGGGTCGACATCCACCAGGACCATGTCGGCCTTGGCGCCTTCTCCCAGGTGTCCGAGGTCATCCCGTCCCAGGGCCTGCCCGCCTTCCCGAGTGGCCATAGCCAGAACATCTATCGGTGCCAGGGCACCGGCATCTCCCGCCCGTAGACGGGCCAACCTGAGTGCTCCTCTCATATCCTCGAATAGATCGAGGCGATCGTGGGAGGCGGGGCCGTCAGTGCCAAGGCCGACCCGGATCCCGGCCTTTCTCATATCCGTTATCCGGGCGATACCAGAGGCATGCTTGCCATTCGAAGAGGGACAGTGGGCGACGGCGGCTCCTCGACCTGCGAGCAACTCGATGTCCTCGTCTGAGAGCCAGACCGCGTGAGCGGCCACCACCGGCGAGTCGAAGATCCCGAGGTGGTCGAGGTAGGCCGTGACCGACATTCCGGTGCGGTCGCTGACTCCATCCCCCTCGTGCTCGGCTTCGGCGAGATGAATTTGGATGTGCATGCTGTGCTTCACCGCCAGTTCGGCCACTCGCTGCAAGGCTTCTTCAGCCACTGCATATGCCGAGTGCGGGCCGAAGCCGATGCTGATCAGCTCATGGTCATGCCAGTGTCTGGCTTCAGCGACCATCGCCTCGATCTGAGTCTCCCAATCACCAAAGCGCGCCAGATTCTCGGCCACGAGGATGGGGGGAGTGACGACGCAGCGGAGGCCGGCAGCGCCAGCAGCCTCGGCGACGGCTCGGGGGTGAAAGTACATCTCGTGGCTGGTGGTGATGCCGTTGCCCAGCAGCTCGGCTGCTCCCAGCGTCATCGCCAGTGTGACGTCTTCAGGGGTGAGCTTGCCCTCGCGCGGCCACATCACCTCGGTCAACCATCTCGAAACTGGCAAGCCTTCACCGGCGCCGCGGAGAAGGACCATCGGGGTGTGGGCGTGGGTGTTGACCAACCCCGGGATCAACAATCCGCGCAGAGATAAGACTTCAGCGTCAGTGGGTGGGGCCTGTGAGAGCGGCCCCGACCAGGTCACAACGCCATTGGTGACGTCGACCGCACCCGACGAGACGACCTCCGGTTCGGCGGCCATCGTGATCAACCAGTCGCACAAGAACCTGGTCACGGCCGCCATGGTAAGTTTGCGAGAGTTGTCAGACAACCTCGGGACCTCGTCCGCGGTGCGGAGTGTCGATTGGATCGACGGTGCCCTCGTGATCATCGATCAGAGGAAGCTTCCCGACGAGGTCAGTTATCTCCGCCTCAAAACGGTTGCTGAGCTGGTCGATGCCATCAAGACCCTGGCGGTGCGGGGTGCACCGTCAATCGGAGTGGCCGGGGCGTTCGGCGTTGTCCTCGCATTCAATGAATTCCCGAGCGATCAGGCAGGCTTTGGGAGAGCAGTGGAATCAATTCGCCGGGCCAGGCCCACGGCGGTCAACCTGGCCCGTTCGGTTGATCGAGTGGCAGGAAGAGCTGACGATGGCCTGGATGCGATGCTCGAGGAGGCCCTGATCATTCGCGACGATGAGATCGCGGCGTGCTGGTCCATGGGCATGAATGGGGCTGAGTTGCTCGTGGAGTTGTTGGGAAATCGTCCCCAGCGTTTGATGACCATCTGCAACACCGGCGGCCTGGCAGCGGTGGAGAGAGGAACCGCACTGGGGGTGATCCAGACGATGTTCGAAAGAGGTTTGTTGGAAGAGGCTCTGGCGACGGAGACCCGGCCCCTCCTGCAAGGAAGCCGGCTCACGGCGTGGGAGCTAGAACGGATGGGAGCTCCCTTTCGATTGCTGGTTGATGCTGCCGGGCCTTTTGTTCTCACTCAGGGCGGTGCGGAGGCAGTGCTAACCGGAGCAGATCGGATCGCGGCCAATGGCGACACCGCCAACAAGGTGGGTTCGCTGGCTCTGGCGTTGGGGGCTCGTTTTGCCGGGGCTCCCTTCATCGTGGTCGCCCCGGAGACAACCATCGACGAAGCCACCCCCTCAGGGGCGATGATCGAGATCGAAGACCGGGGGCCAACCGAAGTTGTGTCCGCCCGCGGGCTTCAGATCGCCCCCGAAGCGACCCGGGCATTAAACCCTGCTTTCGACGTGACTCCGGCTGAACTGATCACCGCCATAGTCACCGATCGGCGAGTGGTGCGGCTCGACCGGGGTGAGAAGCTTTCTGAAGTTCCCTTGGGCGAGCGAAGGCTTAGTGCTTGACAATGAATAGGAGGAGGACCATGCACAGATATTCGAAGTTGATTGGCGCCGTCGGCGTCGTTGCCTTGTTGACAGCTTGCGGTGGTGGAGGCACGGCTACCACCGCCCCGGGAGGCGCCACCGACACCACTGGGGCAGCCGAGGGGCCGACCTTGATCTATATCACGCCGAACCCGATCGGCATCAACAAGTTCCTCGAGCTTGGTCAGATCGGGACCCAGCGGGCGGCTGAGGCGAGAGGCGGCAGCTTCAAGGTCTTCGAAAGCACCGATCTCAACAGCCGGCAGGCCAACGTCGAAGCCGCTATCGAAGAGGCGCCGGACGTGATCGTTCTCACCACCTTCGAGTTCACGGAGATGGCGGGCGAGCTGGCTCCCGCCAATCCCGACCAGCAGTTCATCCTGATCGATGCCTGCCCCGAGACCGAGACCCCCATCGAGAACCTCCATTGCGGCGTCTTTCGCGAGCACGAAGGCGCCTATCTGCTCGGTTTGATGGCCGGAAACCTGACCGAGACTGGACAGATCGGCTCAGTGGTGGCTCTCGATATCCCTTTCCTCCATCGCTGGTCGGACAGCTTCGCCCTCGGGGCCCAGACAATTGATCCCTCGATTACCGACTCGCAGGTGTTCATCGCCGGCGACAACCCCTTCTCTGATCCGGCCACGGCCAAGGAGCAGGCGCTGGCGCTGGCGGCCCAGGGAGCAGACCAGATCTTCGCCGTTGGCGCCGGTTCTAACGGCGGCATCTTCGAGGCCGCCCAGGAGGAAGGCTTCATGACCTATGGGGTCGACGTCAATCAATGCCCCGATGCGGCGGGCTCCATCGTCGACAACAACCTCAAGCTGGTCGATAACGTCGTCGAGCAGCTCATCAACTCGATTCTCGACGGCGAAGCCGAACCACTGACCTCATTCGGCTTGGCCGAGGGCGGGACCGGCGTGATGGCGATCTCCGACGAGCTGGAGGGCTCGGAATGCCTGATCGCCGACTATCCGGACATCATCGAGCAGGTCCAAACCGCAGCCGATCAGATCATCGACGGATCCTTGGAAGTTCCCGACCCGTTGTTCAGCTGACTCCGTGCCCAACGCGCTCGAACTCCGGGGGATCAGCAAAAGCTTCCCCGGAGTTCGCGCAAATGACGACGTCAATTTGGAAGTGCGGCGGGGAGACATCCACGCCATCGTCGGTGAGAACGGAGCCGGCAAGACCACACTGATGTCGATCCTCTATGGATTGACCCCGCCCGACTCGGGTGAAATCGTGGTCGACGGGCGCACCGTGCGATTCGGCTCCGCACTGGATGCAATCGCGGCTGGCCTCGGCATGGTCCACCAAGCCTTCAAGCTGTTCCCCACGCTGACCGTGGCAGAGAACGTGGTATTTCGCAACGAGCCTCGCACCGGGATCTTCCTCGATCGCGATCAAGCGGCGGAGAGAGTACGAGCACTCGGCTCGGAGTACGGGCTGATGGTCGACCCCAGGGCCCGCATCGAGGATCTCCCGGTTGGGTTGTTGCAACGGGTGGAGATCCTCAAAGCCCTCTACCGCGATGCGCAGGTCCTCATCCTCGATGAGCCCACGGCGGTCCTGACGCCGCAAGAGCGGGACAACCTGTTTGTCACCCTCCGGCGCCTCAAAGATCGCGGGCGAACGGTGATCTTCATTACCCACAAACTGGGCGAGGTCATGGCGGTTTCGGATCGGGTGACGGTTCTGCGAGGTGGGCGGGCGGTTGCCCACCTCGACACAGCTTCCACGTCTCCGACCGAGGTGTCCCGCTTGATGACCGGTCGCAACGTCGACCTCGACAGCCGGCCGCCCCCTTCGGAGTTGGGGTCGCCCGTTCTTGGCGTCACCGATTTGACGGTTTCAGACGATGATGGGCTCGTCCGGGTGGACGCTGTTTCTCTCCAAGTGCGGTCAGGTGAGATCCTGGGCGTGGCCGCAGTCGCAGGGAACGGACAACACGAGCTAGTCGAAGCGATCTGTGGCCTTCGACCTCGCGATGGCGGATCGATCGTCGTGGGCGGAAAGGAGGTGGCCGCGGCCGAAATGGCTCTCACTCGGGAGAGCGGCCTTGCCTACATACCCGAAGATCGTCACCGGGTGGGGACCGCCGCCGGGGGCGAAGTCTGGGCCAACCTGGTGATGGGGTTCCAGCGGCTGAAGGATTTTCGCCGGGGCCGATTCATGCGCAGGGCGGAAGTCGATGAGCACGCCCGCCGAATCATTGCTGACTATGACGTGCGGGTGGCTGGACCCGCAGTTGCCGCGGCGACCCTCTCGGGGGGGAACCTCCAGAAGCTCGTGGTCGGTCGGGAGATGTCGCATGCCGCTCCGTTGTTGGTGGCCGAGGAGCCGACCCGGGGAGTGGACGTGGGCGCCATCGAGTTCCTCCATCGACAGCTGATCGAATACCGCAACCAAGGCGGGGGAATCCTGCTCCTTTCGGCGGAGCTATGGGAGCTCCTCGCTCTCTCTTCTCGCATCGTGGTGATGTACGAAGGGCGTATCGTGGCCGAGCTCGACCCGGCCGAGACGGACGAGGCGGAATTGGGGTTTTTCATGACCGGCGGCCGCAGATGATGAGCCACAGCTCGTCCGACCGGCTTTCGGTGGTTTTGTCCATCGTGGCCGCGCTCTTGATCGGCGCGGCCGTCATTGCCCTCTCGGGCACGAATCCTTTGTCGGCTTATGGAGAGATGGTCGATGGGGCTCTGACGGGGTCGGGACTGCGCAACACGACGGCGAGGATGATCCCGATCGTCGGCATGGGGCTGGCGCTTTCCATTCCATTCCGGGCCGGGGTGATCAATCTGGGGGGCGAGGGCCAAATGGTCCTCGGTGGTCTGGCGGGAACCCTGTGCGCCATCTACCTCCCGGGACCGCCGCCGCTGGTGATGGTTGCCTCGATCGTGGCGGGGGCAGTAGCCGGTGCCTTCTGGGCCTTCCTGGCGGCGGCCGGACAGATCTGGTTGAAGCTCCCGATCCTGATCAGCTCACTGCTCCTGGCTTACCCGGCACGGGCCATCACCAGCTATCTGGTGAGGTTTCCGTTCGCCGACCCCACCGTCACCTCTTCTTCCACCGTCCCGGTGCCGGATGCGAACCGGATCCCCAAGCTTCCGCTCTTTGGCGGTGTCTCGGCCAGTCTTGTCCTGCTGGCGCTCTTCCTGGTCGCGATCGCCATCTTCAATCAGCGAACGGTGGCTGGCTACGAGACCAGGATGACCGGGCTCAACTCCCGCTTCTCACGCTATGGGGGAGTTGGAGTCGACCGACAGGTGGTGTGGGTCATGCTCGCCTCGGGCGCGATCGCCGGAGTGATCGGCACCCATCTGGTGGTTGGCGAGACATATCGCTTTCTCGACGGCGACCTGGTGGCCTCGGGCTTTGCCTGGACCGGCTTGCTTGTCACGCTCCTGGCTTCTCATCGCCCGCTGCCATTGCTGGCCGCCGGAGCCTTCTTTTCGGCGCTGCAAATAGGTGGCCTGGCCATGCAGCGGAACGTCAATGTTCCCTGGCAGATCGCTCTCGTTGTTCAAGCGGTCGTGATCGTCGTCCTCGCTGGCCGCTTCGTGCTCAGCTGGCGTCAACGTGAGCAACCGGATGAGATCCCGATGGCGGAGGGAGAGCTCACGGTGACGGGCGAGGTCTGAGCGACGATGTTTGATCAACTCTTTGACGGGGCGTTGCTGGAATCGGTGTTCCGGGCGCTGATCCCGATCCTCCTCGCCGCCATCGGAGGAATGGTGTGCGAGCGAGCCGGAGTCTTTCAGATCTCGCTCGAGGGGATGATGCTGGTGGGAGCCTTCGCCGCGGTGGCCGGTTCCTATCTCGGACAGAGTGCGCTTCTCGGCGTGACAATCGCGATGGGCGTCACCGGTCTCTTCTCGCTCATTCTCGGGTACGGGGCGGTCACTCGCCGCGGGGATCCGATCGTGCTCGGGGTGGCGGTGAATCTCCTCGCCTTGGGATTGACCAGCTTCTTGCTCCCCCAACTCTTCGGTGTTCGCGGAGTTTTCCAGCACCCTCGAGTGGACGGTCTCGATCGAGTGGCGATTCCTTTTCTCTCCGATCTGCCGCTGATCGGTCAAGCTCTCTTCAATCTGACGATTCCTGGCTACCTCGCCCTGCTTGCCATTCCCCTGATCTGGCTATTCCTATTTCGGACTCCGATCGGGCTCCGCCTCCGTGGCGTTGGTGAGAGACCGGCTTCAGCCGAGACCCTCGGAGTTAGCTCGACTCAGTACAAGTACGCGGCGGTGGTGTTCTCCGGGCTCGCTTGTGGGCTGGCCGGTGCGCAGTTGGCATTGGGCAACGTCGTTCAATTCGCGGAGAACATGAGCTCAGGTCGAGGATGGATCGCGGTGGTGGCGGTGATGCTGGGACGTGCCCATCCAGCGGGGGTCCTCGGCGCCAGTGCCCTCTTCGGATTCGCCGAAGGCCTCGGTTTCCGGCTGCAAGGCAACGGCCTCCCAGTCCAGATCACCGAAGCCCTGCCGTACGTCGTCACTCTGATCGCCTTGGCCCTGGCTCGGAAACGCTTCCACCGAATCCTCGAGCTGACGGCTGCCTAGGAGGTAGTGCCCACAAGACGAGGGCAGCCGCCGAGGCAAGGTGCCAGAGGCCGTGCCCCTGCCAGATCGAGTCAGGCCGACACCATGGCCATCCGGTCCGGGACAGCGTTCCCACGATGGCCCCCACTGCCAGCAGTCCGAGGGCTACGAAATCCTTTCGGCCCCGCAGGATCAGGATGAGGGCGGCCCCGCTCAGCATTGCCTGCACGGGATCGGCGACTGTTGGAACCAGCATGAGGAGGCTCATGGCGAGAAACGTGAGCCACCACCATCGCACCCACTTCATCTCGGTCAAGATCACCCACACCAACATCCATCCGATCGTGAGGTCGTGGACGAACTCTCCCCAGGGCGGCATCGGTCCGTGGAAGACGATGGAACCGAAGCCGACGGCCGCGATCAGTGACGCGGTAGGCGCCTGGGCCCGGCG
This sequence comes from Acidimicrobiia bacterium, assembly GCA_036556085.1. Taxonomy (GTDB): domain Bacteria; phylum Actinomycetota; class Acidimicrobiia; order Spongiisociales; family ZC4RG35; genus JACCTH01. Next base: position 16,137 of record DATBKE010000123.1, read on the forward strand.
TCTATAGGCGATCAGCCCGGCGACGATAAAACCAAACGATGTGATGGTGTTGACGGGTTGGCCCACGAGCCCGTCGAGGATCCGCTCGCAGTCGACCGCGGCTCCGGTGAGCATTAGCCGACGATGGGTTCGCTTTTGGCGATCAGGTATCCCTCCGCTCGTTCGCCCAACTCATACCTCGCCACCAAGGCACTGAATGCCGCGCTATGGCCCGGCACCGCCAGGTGGGCGAGTTCGTGAACGATCACATAATCAAGGACCCAAGCCGGCATGTTGACGAGACGGCTCGAGATGCGCACCGACCGATCGGAAAATGTGCAGGAGCCCCAGCGTTCGAGCTGACGGTCGGACCACTCGATCCGGGCGGGGACGGGGAGGTCGTATTTCACCGCGAGACGGCGTGCTCGGGCCATGAGGTCGACCGAGTGAATCTCTCGCTTGCGGGTGAGCCGGGCCACCATCCGCTCGACGTGCTGTCTCTCCTCCTCCGGGTGGAGCCCAGCCGGAACCAGCACCCGGATGCGGCCCTCGACGAACGAGGCCTGAATAGTGCGCTTGCGCCGGGCGCTTCTGACAATTTCCACCGGGGGGCCACTCATCCGGCCATCGTATGGAGAGCCTGTGACGAGTTAGGACTTCTCCACCGAATCGACTGCTCGGGCCAGCTTTTCGAACCCCTCATCCGCTTCCTCCTCGGTCAGCGACAGCGGGGGAGCGATTCGGAGCGTGTTTCCGTAAAGGCCGCCCTTGCCGATCAACAGCCCTTCTTTCCTGGCCGCCTCCATCACCGCTGCCGCTGCTGCCGGGTCGGGATCGAGGGAGCCCTTTTTGACCAGCTCGACGCCCAGCATCAACCCCTTGCCTCTGACTTCGGCGACGATCTCGGTGCTTTCGACCAGGCCGTCGAGGCTTGACTTGAGCCGATTCCCCACTTTGTAGGCATTGGTCTGCAAGTCGTGCTCGAGCAGGTAGTCGAGGTTGGCGAGACCTGCGGCGGTGGACAGGGGGTTGCCACCGAAGGTCGAAATCGAATTGGCTGGAAGCGAGTCCATGAGCTGCGCCGACGCCACCACTCCCGCCAACGCCATGCCGTTGCCGAGGCCCTTGGCAAAGGTGAGCATGTCAGGGGTGATGCCATGGGCCTGGTAGCCCCAAAAGTGCTCGCCCGTTCGCCCCCAGCCGGTTTGCACTTCATCGGAGATGAAGAGGATTCCGTGCCGGTCGAGTGTCTCCTTGAAGGCGCCAAAGAAGCCATCGGGCGGCGTGGCGAACCCGCCCACACCCTGAATTGGCTCTGCGATCATGCAGGCGACATCGCCGGCCGTGGCCACCTCGAGGAGGTTCTCGAGATCGGCCTTGCAGGCGGCTACGAACTCATCGTCAGGAAGATGCCCATAGGGGCTGCGCAGCTTGTAGGGGCCCTGGATGTAGGTGACGTTGAAGGGAGAATTGGAAGTCGCCGACCAGCTTCGGTTACCGGTGATGGCAACGGTGGAGTGAGACTTGCCGTGGTAGCTGCCGCGAATGGCCAGTACCTGATTGGAGCGCCGGTATTGAGTGGCGATCATCAGGGCAGCGTCGTTCGCCTCGGTGCCGGAATTGGTGAAGAAGACCTTGGCATCGGGGATTCCCGAAAGCTCGGCGACCTTCTCCGCCAGCTCGATCTGGTTCTCGATCAGATAGAGAGTCGAGCTATGGAGCATCTTCTCGGCCTGATCCTGGATCGCCCGCACAACTTCAGACACGTTGTAGCCGGTCATCGTGGTGAGGATTCCCCCGAAGAAGTCGAGGTATTCGTTTCCCTCGGCGTCGCGGACGCGGCGCCCCTGCCCTTCTACGAGCGCAATTGGCTCCTGGTAGTAGAGGACCATCCATTTCGGCAGGACCTTCTGGTGACGGGCATGAAGTTCTGAATGTTTGCCCACGAGGCTCCTCGATCAACTGTGAACGGCAACGCTAGCTAGGGCGTCTCTACAGTGACCAGATGAAGAAGTCAGGTTGGATCGGACCCTTCCTCTTCATAGTGGTTCTTGCCTGTAGCAACCCCACTCCCCCCACCACCACCGCTGCCGCGGCGCCCACAATTGCCGCTCCGCCCACGACTGCTGGCGTCTCTACCACGATCGCCACCCTGGAGCCTGCTCCCTGGACCTCGGCGCCACCGCTGGCCGCCGCTGAGGTGCCGGTGCTGGCAACTGTGTGGGGGGAAGCCGAGAACCGGGAGGGTTGTGCCGGTTTGGCGCCGAGTGGAGGTATCGCTGGAGCCACGCCGAGGCCAGCGAGTTTCTCCGGCGGCTGGGCCGTCGCCTGGGACGCTCCCGACGGCCCCGGGATGGCGGCGGACGGAGAGTTCTGCGCGGACTGCGGGAGGTCGGCCGTTGGAGTCGCCGGAGCCGGAGTCGCCGCGGTAGAGGCCGAGGTCAGAGCTTTTCCCAATGTGATCGAGTGGGAGGACGGAAGCCTCGTCGGCTACGGGGTCGAGGGCTCGGTTGCCGGCGCATTAGACGACGCCGCCACCACCAGCGGAGATTCAGCTACCCAGCTCGCATTTCTCTCCGTCGCCGGACAGGACTGCCTCTACAACGTTTGGTCGCGACGAAGCGAGACCGAGCTTCTCGACGTGATCGGGCGGCTTCGCTTCGTCGAAGGCCTGGGCGCTCCCTCGGGTTGATGTTCGGCCCCGTCGCCATCCAGAAAATCGAGGGCGCTTTCTTCTTGGCGCTGGCCGTCTACGGCTTCTCCCAGAGCGGGTGGTCTTGGTGGTGGTTCGGCCTCTTGTTGTTGGTGCCGGACGTCTCCATGGTTGGGTACGGCATCAACCCCGAAGTGGGCGCCAGGTTCTACAACCTGGGCCACACCCTGCTCTTTCCGGGGTTGATCCTCGGCTGGTACCTGCTCGGCGGGCCGCTCGGAGCCCTCGCGCTCGGGTCGATCTGGCTGGCCCACATCGGCCTCGATCGCTTCCTCGGCTACGGGCTCAAGTACGCCGACGCTTTCGGTCACACTCACCTCGGCGAAATCGGCCGTCGCCGCGCTCTCTAGGGGGCTACGAGGTCTCCGTAGGCATCGGGGCGACGGTCGCGGTAAAAGGCCCAGGTCTTGCGGACCTCTTCAACCATGTCGAGATCGAGATCGCGGATGATGAGCTCCTCATCGGTGTCCGAGGCCGCATCACCGACCTTTTGGCCGCGGGGATCGACGAAGTACGACGACCCGTAGAAGTCGTTGTCGCCGAAGGGCTCTTGGCCCACCCGGTTGATCGCCCCCACGAAGTACTCGTTTGCCACCGCCGCCGCCGGCTGTTCCAGGTTCCAGAGATACATCGACAACCCCCGGCTGGTCGCCGAGGGGTTGAAGACGACCTTGGCTCCCTTCAGGCCTAGTGCCCGCCAGCCCTCGGGGAAGTGGCGGTCGTAGCAGATGTACACCCCGATGCGACCGACCTTGGTGTCGAAGATCGGATAGCCGGTGTTGCCGGGACGGAAGTAGAACTTCTCCCAGAACCCTTTGACGTGGGGGATATGGGTCTTGCGGTACTTGCCGAGGTAATTGCCGTCGGCGTCGATCACCGCTGCGGTGTTGTAGTAGAAGCCCTCCTGCTCCATCTCGAACATCGGCAGGACCAGGACCATGCCGGTCTCCTTGGCGAGAGCCTGCATGGCCTGGGTGGTGGGACCGTCGGGAATCGGTTCGGCGTCGTCGAAGTGTTCGTTTTCCTGCACCTGGCAGAAGTAGGGGCTGTAGAAGACCTCCTGAAAACACATCACCTGGGCGCCCTGCTCGGCGGCCTGGCGGGCGTAGTCCTCGTGCTTCTTGATCATCGAGTCCTTGTCGCCCGTCCACTCCGTCTGCAGCAGGGCCGCCCGAACCACGTTCGCCATTTATTCACCGCCCTCGTTGAGGGTGACCTCGGTTTTCTCCCACGACTCACCCGTTATGTCGAGACCTTCCGATTCGAGATCGGCCACGGCCGCGGCGGCGAGATCGGAGCGATAGGCCTCGGCTCCGGGGTCGGCACTGATAACTGCCTGGCTCACTGCCACCTCGACGGTTTGCGCCCAAAGGGCCTCGTCCATCACCCCGATTCCGCCTGGTGAGGGCCAAATCAGCGCGTTGATCTCGTTCATCTGCCAGGCCTGGTGGCTCGGCCCCAAAGTGGAGCCGCGATCGAGCACGATCTGGACGCAGTCGTCGGGATTGTCACGACAGAAGATCCAACCCCGAAACGAGGCCCGGAGAAACGCGGACGCGGTGTCCTCGTTGTCGGCCAGCCATCCGGCATCCGCCCAGATGGCGTCCTGAAGCATGGCGGTGCCGACGGCCGGGTCGTTGAAGTCGATCACCGCCAGGTCCTCGGGTGTATAGAGCTCGCCGGTGTCGGGATTGACAGCCTCGAGCACCTGGGCGTACTCGTTGTACGTCATCGCCTGGGCGGCGTCGATCTCACGGTTGAGGAGGAGCGACATATCGAATGGCTGCTGGACAACCTCTCCGGGTGTCACCCCAAACTTTTCGAAGGCGGCGGTGAGCTCGAACTCGTTGCCGAAACCCCAGGTGCCGACCCGCTTCCCTTCCCAATCCTCGGGAGTGGTGATACCCGCATCGGCCCAGGAAACCTCGAGGGTGCCCGATCGCTGGAAAACCTGGCCGATGTTGACGAGGTTGGCGCCTTCCTCCCGCGATACCAGAGCCTTTGGCACCCAGGCCAGGCCGAATTCGGCCCCACCGGCGGCCACGACCTGCTGGGGAACGATGTCGACGGCTCCCTCGAGGATCGTGACATCGAGGCCTTCATCGGTATAGAAGCCCTGCTCGATGGCGGCGAAGTAGCCGGCGAACTGCGCCTGGGTCACCCACTGCAGCTGTAGGCGAACCGGAATCAACTCGCCGGTGGTCACTTCTGGGGCGGAAGTCGTCTCTGTGCCCCCCGCGGTGGTGGCGGGTGCCTCTCCGGCTGTGGTCGCTGGAGTTTCGCCGAGAGTGGTGGTGGCGCCCGATCCGTCCCCGCACGCGGCCAGCAACATCGCCGCCAGCACTAGCAAAATCAAAATTGAACGATGCTTCATCTGTCTCCTCCGTGAGAGCCCGGATAATCCAGGCCCGTAGGCCGCCAATTTAGGAGATCAGGCGAGGGTCGGTCTCCGTGACGGGTGCCAGGGAATGAGGGCTCGCTCCACTCCCATCACCAGAACTTGGAGTCCTGCGCCAAGCAAGGTGGCGACAACGATTCCCGCCCAAGCCTCGGCCATCCTGGTGAGGCCGGCCTGTTGGGATATATAGACCCCCAAAGCATCCCGCGAACCCCCGAAATACTCAGTCACTACTGCCCCGATCAGAGACAGGGCGACTGCTACCCGCAGGGCGGAGAGGAGATAGGGAAGCGAGTTGGGCAGTCGCACCTTCCATAGGGTCGTGAAATCGGGCGCAGCCAAGGAACTCATCAGCTCGACCTTGGCGCCACCCACGTCGGTGAGCCCGCGAACCATATTGATCATGATCGGGAAGAAGACCATCACTGCCACCACCGCCATCTTCGAGACCGGGTTGGTGATCCCGAACCACTGATTGGTTATGGGGGCGAGCGCGATGATCGGGGCCGAGCCGGCGGCAACCGCCAGCGGCTGTATCCCCAGTCGGATCGTGGACCAGCGGGAGACTGCGAAAGCGACGGCAACGCCCGCGATGGTGCCGCCGAGCAAACCGCCGAGAGCCTCCCGCAAAGTGAAAAGGCCCGCCGACCACACCACGGGCCACTCCTCAGAAACGGTGCGCACGACTTCTGAGGGAGGAGGAAGCAGAAAGCCCTGGATCCCGGCCGCGCGCACGAAGAACTCCCAGAGGGCGATAACGGCAATGAAGACGAGCGCCGGGGCCAGGTAGCGGCGCAGTGCTCGACTCATTCGTCCTCGGTGCGGAGGACCTCGCGCACCTCCACCAGCTTGTCGAAGTATTTCGTTTCCTCGCGGGTCTCGAACACGCGAGGCTGGGGGAGGTCGATGTCGACAATTCCCGCCACCCTCCCGGGGCGGGGCGACATCACCACCACCTGGGTGGACAGGAAGACCGCCTCGGGGATCGAATGGGTCACGAAGAGGACGGTGGTTTGGGTCTCCTGCCAGATGCGCATCAGCTCCATCTGCATCCGCTCCCGGGTCATCTCATCGAGCGCGCCGAACGGTTCATCCATCAGGAGAAGCGCTGGCTCCAGCGTCAGAGCCCGAGCGATCGCCACTCGTTGTTGCATACCGCCGGAAAGCTGCCAGGGGTAGTGATCGGCGAACTCGAGAAGCTCTACGAGCTTCAGCATCGCCCGGGCGCGTTCTGTTCGCTCCGGCTCTGCCATACCCGTCACCTCGAGGGGAAGGGCGACGTTTCCCAAGACCCGTCGCCACTCGAGGAGGGTGGCCTGCTGGAAGACCATCCCGTAGTCACGGTCGTGACGGGCGCGGGCCGGACTCTTGCCGTTGACGCTGACCGCACCGGAGGTGGGCTCGAGGAGATCTCCAACGATGCGGAGCAAGGTCGACTTACCGCATCCCGACGGTCCCAACAAGGAGACGAACTCCCCTGAAGGGATCTCGAGGTTTATGCCCTGGAGGGCCACAGTGCTGGTTCCTTTGCGGCCCGAGAACACCTTGTCGACGCCGCGCAGGCTGACCATTGCCGAAGTCATGAGGCCACCCGCCGAGCGGGCGGGATCACCAGCCGCTCGATCAGCGCCACGACGGCGACGAAAGTGAGGCCAAGAAGAACCGCAAAAAGCACCGCCGCGTAGAGCTTTTCGGGACCGCTCGAGTAGTAATAGCTGAAAGTCAGCAATTGGCGACCAAGTCCGTCGGGAAGGCCACTCGGCAATTCACCGACGATGGTTCCCACGACGCTGGCTCCAGCAGCAATTTTCAAGGCCGTGAATAGATATGGAAACGCCGCCGGGATCCGGAGCTTGCGGAACTCCTGGGATGGAGAGGCGGCGATCGACCGAAAGAGCTCGGCCGACGTGGGGCTGGGAGAGCGCAGACCGCGGATGGTGTTGACCGTCACCGGGAAGAACGAGAGGAAGGCTGCCAGGGCGGCAATCGGAATCCATAGCGGGAGGCGGTACTTGCCCGCCCAGAGGACCACCATCGGCGCGATGGCGAGCAGCGGGATCGTCTGACTGGCGATCACCCACGGCATCAGCCCCCTCTCGGCCAGTGGCGAGCGCACGAACAAGAGCCCAAGGCCGAGGCCGATCACGCTTCCGGCGAGAAAACCCGCCACTGCTTCTCGAAACGTGACCAGGGAGGCCTTGGTCAACACCCAACCGAGCGACTCTTCGCTCCCTCGCCGGGCCGGTTCGAAAATCGAGCGAAGGATGTCCCAGAGGTGGGGCATCGAGCGGTCGTCAGCTCGTATCGGTAAGGGCAATCCGCTGCCCTCGAGGAGCTTGTACCCCTCCCAGAACCCGGCCAGAACCAGCAGGACGACTAGGAGCCCGAACAGCGAACGCAGCCCACGGAATGAGCTCGGGATCGGAGGTGCGGCCGCCACCATCAGCGGACCAAGACGATAGATGCTTCTCTTGGTGCGCCTCCGCCCTATTCGCTCTAGCGGTAGAACTCCTTACCGTTGAAACGCCCCTGCCTGATAGTGCAGTCATCCGGAGCGTCGAGCAGGGTGAAAGTGAGGATTTCCGCTTCAATCATCCAGCGATAAGTCCCTGAGCCCGGACACGACGCCGCGTCGATTGCATTTGAGAACTCGATCGTGTCTCCGTTGACTGAAATATGACCCCCGGCGCCGTGGGCCCAGCTGTACGTGTTTCCGCGGAAAGTGACGCGCAGAGTCTCGCCTTGTCCGCTGTCGACCTTCCAGAGCCCCTGCAGCTCCGGCGGTGCGGCGTCCGGCGCCAATGTGGTTGAGGTAACTACCGCGGCTGTTGTCATCGAGGTCTCCGGTGTCACAGCTGATGTCGCCGGAGCGGCAGTCGTACCGACCGTGCTGGCACTTGGGGCTGATCCGCCGCAGGCGGCCAAAACAGTCAGCAGGACGCAGGTCGTCGGGATTCGCCAGTAGCGCCCTATCGAGCCGCGTTTTGTGTTCATCCGCAACGAATGTACTTATACCGCCGCGCCCGATGCTGACCTTCTTTCCGTTTTGGGGGGAAGAGTCGTTTCCAGGCGGCGTAGGAAAGGGTGGGCTGGTATTTTCGGTTGCCCATCAGAGCAAGGAGGCCATGGTCGTGAAGGTTGCTATGACGGTCAACGGTCGCACGGTGGGAGGGGAGATCGAAGCCCGCACTCTGCTCGTTCACTACATACGTGAGAACCTCAACCTCACCGGCACGCATATTGGGTGCGAGACCAGCTATTGCGGGGCCTGCACGGTGATGATGGATGGCCGGCCCGTCAAGTCCTGCACGGTGCTGGCGGTGGCTGCCGACGGCGCCGAGATCATGACCATCGAGGGCCTGGCCCAAGACGGTCAGCTTCACCCGGTGCAGGAAGGATTTTGGGAGCGACACGGCCTTCAATGCGGCTACTGCACGCCGGGAATGATCATGGCGGCAGTCGGTCTGCTCCAACAGAACAACAACCCGAGCGAGGACGAGATCCGCCACGGAATCGAAGGCAATCTCTGTCGGTGTACCGGCTATCACAACATCGTCAAGGCGATTGAGTACGCCGGGGCGAAGATGCGCGGCGAAGAGCCAGCACCGGCGGAATGGGAGGTGTCGGCATGAGCACCACGAGTGTCCTGGGAGGGGCGATCCGCCGCCGTGAGGACCCGGCGCTGATCAGGGGCCGAGGCCGTTACGTCGACGACATCAAGCTGGCCAACGCGGCTCATGTCGCCTTTGTGAGAAGCCCGTATGCCCATGCCAGAGTCAATTCAATCGATACCGCCGAGGCCGAGAAGATGCCGGGCGTGGCCGCGGTCTACACCATCGATGACGTTCGTCATCTCGGTCCACTGCTGGCACAGGTGGCGGTGGGCAAGCTGAGACCGCTATTGGCTGATGGCATGGTCAACCACGTCGGCGAGGCGGTGGCAATGGTGGTAGCCGACAATCGTTATCAGGCACAGGACGCCGCCGACGCGGTGATCGTCGACTACGACCCACTGCCGGCGATCGTCGATCTGAAGGAAGCCGCCGCTGACAGGTCAAAGGTGCACGACGACCTCGATTCGAACGTACTGATCACTTGGGAGGGAGGCCCCTGGGGCAACGAGGAGGGAATTGCCGCTACCCGCCAGACGATCGCTGATGCCAAAAAGCAAGATGACGTGGTGGTCGTCAGCCAGGAGATGATCAACCAACGGCTCATCCCGACCGCGATCGAGCCGAGGGCGGTCGCCGTCGATTGGAACGAGGGCTATGGCCGCTTCACGGTCTACTCCTCGACCCAGATCCCCCACGCCCTGGCCGGCGCCATTGCCAAGACCTTTGGTCTCGCCACCAACTCGGTCGACGTCACCGCGCCCGAGGTGGGCGGGGGCTTCGGCGCCAAGCTCAATATCTACGCCGACGAGATCCTGACCGCCTTTGCCTCGATGCAGCTCAACCGGCCGGTGAAATACACCGAGTCCCGGCGGGAATCGCCCAACAACACCATCCAGGGCCGGGGCTGGGTCGCCACCGCCACCATCACAGGCACCAAAGGCGGGGAGATTCTCGGCTTCGAACTCGACGGTCTGGCGGACATGGGCGCCTACACGATGAACTTCACGGTCGCCATTCCCTTCCTGGGCACGTTTGTCGGCGCCGGTCAGTACAAGTTTCCGACCCATTGGAAGATCGCCTGTGTGACTACTCACACGATGACCACCGATGCCTATCGCGGTGCCGGCCGGCCCGAAGCGATGTATTACCTGGAGCGGATTGTCGACGCCTACGCCCGCGAGATCGGGATGGATCCGGCCGAAGTCCGGATTAAGAACTTCATACCAGCTGACTCGTTCCCGAACGCCACCTCGCCGATCGGCTTCACCCACGACACCGGCGAGTACCAAAAGAATCTGGAGGCGCTGGTGGCAACGGCGGAATACGCCGAGATGAAGAAGGAGCGGGACCAGGCTCGCAGCCAGGGCCGCCACGTCGGTCTCGGTCTTTCCAGCTATGTGGAAGTGTGCGGTTTCGGACCCTCCGCCCTAGCCGGCCTGGGCTTCTCGTGGGCAACCTACGGCCTGCCTGCAGCCTTCTCAGGATCGGGTCTGGTGCGGATCAACCCCGATGCCAGCGCCACCGTGATCATCGGCACGGGGCCCTCTGGTCAGGGACACCAGACCGCCTGGGCGCAGCTGGTGTCCGACCAGCTCGGCCTCGACTATGACAAGGTCCGGGTCAGCCACGGTATGACCACCGAGTCGCCGATGGGCATCGGTACGTTCGGTTCGCGGTCAGCCGCAGTGGATGGTTCGGCTGCTTACGAGGCGGCGTTGAAGGTCAAGGCCAAAGCCGCGCAGATCGCCGCCCACATCCTCGAAGCATCGGCCGACGACATCGAGTTCGGCGGCGGCGCTGCCCACGTGGCGGGATCTCCCGACAAGTCGGTGACCTGGGAGGAGATCGTCACTCGGGCCTATCAGCCTCACCAGCTCCCCGAGGGCATGGAGGGAGGATTGGAGGCGCAGTCGGTTTTCAGTCCCGCCAATGCCACATGGCCCTTCGGTGCCCACGCCGCCCTGGTGGAAGTCGATCCCGAGACCGGCGACACCAGACTCCTGCGGTACGTGACGATGGACGACTGCGGCAACGTCATCAACCCGATGATCGTCAATGGCCAACTCCACGGAGGATTGGTACAGGGAATCGCCCAGGCGATGATGGAGGACGCCATCTACGACTCTGAGGGCAACCTCTTGACTGGCTCCCTGGTGGACTATCCACTCCCCACCGCTACCGATGTCCCGCTCTTCGAGCTGCACCGCACGGTGACGCCTTCCAACGTCAATCCCCTGGGGGTGAAAGGAGTCGGGGAGGCAGGCACCATCGGGTCGGCGCAGACGATTGTCAATGCCGCGGTCGACGCCCTCTACGACCTGGGAGTGAGGCACATCGACATGCCGTTGCGATCTCGTCGGGTCTGGCAAGCCATCCAGGAAGCTAGCAACGGGGCAAGGAGCTAATTGTGTTCCCAAGAGCATTCGAATATGTGGCCCCCGCTTCGATCGAAGAGGCGGTGACGGCCCTGAAGGGATCCGAGTTCGCCAAAGTGATGTCGGGGGGCATGAGTCTCTTACCGTTGATGAAGCTGCGGCTCGTTTCGCCCGAGTTGGTGGTTGACATCGGCCGTATCTCTGGTCTCGATTCCATCGACGATCAAGGAGACATGGTGTCGATCGGCGCATTGGTGCGTCACTACCAGACGGCGGAAGCTCAGAACGTGCCCCGGGCTCTCGCGCAAGCAGCCTGCTATACCGGCGACGTCCAGGTGCGTAACCGAGGCACGACTGTCGGGGCGGTGGTTCACGGCGACCTGGCAGCCGACCAACCCTCGGCCGTGCTGGCCCTCGGTGGTGTGATCGTTGCCCAGGGCCCCAACGGCACCAGAGAGATTGCCGCCGATGATTTTTTCGTCGACGCCCTTACAACCGCGGTCGCGCCCGACGAGGTCGTGACCGCCATCAAAGTCCGGAAGGGTGGCATGTCGGCGTACGACAAGCTGGGCCGGCGCGGTGGGCGCACCGACTATGCCGTGGCGGGCGCCGCGGCCTGGATTCAAAAGGACGACGGGTCGATCTCCGACGCCCGGGTGGCCCTGACCGGTGTCGCCGCCAAGCCGACGCTGGCCACCGCCACCGCCCAGGCTCTGATAGGGACCGACGGCTCCGACAAGGCAATCGCAGAAGCGGCGGCCAAAGCCGCGGATGGCGTGACGATTCTCGAGGATCTCTATGGCTCCGTGGAATACAAAACCCACCTGGCCGGGGTCTTCGCCAAGCGAGCCATCAAAAGGGCTCTTACCGGCTAACCCGTAGACTTCGGGAGTGGTCCCCGAATCCGTCGAAGCGGTTGTGGCCGCGTTCGCCCGCACCGGCTACGTAGCCGATCGTGGCCTGGCGGTCACGACGTTTCTCGGCTTGCGCCTGGGTCGACCTCTCTTTCTCGAGGGCGAAGCCGGCGTTGGTAAGACGGAAGTAGCCAAGGTTCTGGCGGAGGTATTGGAGACCGACCTCATCCGTCTCCAGTGCTATGAGGGCCTCGATGCCAGCCAGGCTCTCTACGAGTGGGATTACGCCCGCCAAATGCTGGCGATTCGCCTGATCGAGGCTCGAGGTGAGGGTGGCGAAGCCGATGTATCAGACATCATGAGCCGGGAGTATCTCCGACCGCGACCTCTTCTGCAGGCGATCGAGGCCTCCGCCCTTGGCAAGAGCCCGGTCTTGCTGATCGACGAGCTCGATCGGGCCGATGAGGAATTCGAGGCTTACTTGCTCGAGCTGCTCTCGGACTTTCAGGTGACGCTGCCCGAGATCGGCACCATTCGAGCCGAAGAGCCGCCGGTGGTGGTGATCACCTCGAACCGCACCCGCGAGATACACGATGCTCTCAAGCGCCGCTGCCTTTATCACTGGCTCGATTACCCGTCAGTGGAGCGGGAAGTGGAGATCCTCCGTGCCCGGATGCCGGGCGTGGATGAAGCCCTCGCCCGACAGCTGGCGATGGCGATGGCGGACCTGCGCGCCCTGGATCTGTTCAAGCCTCCCGGCGTGGCGGAAACGCTGGATTGGGCCGCGGCCCTCAAAGTCCTCGCCGCCAGGCGTCTCAATCCGACCACGATCGACGAGAGCCTGGGGACGGTGTTGAAGTACCGCGAGGACATCGAGCGGGTTCGTGATCACGGACTGGAAGCCTTGGTGCACGAATGAGAGCCTTCCGTTGCCTGGTTGTACTGGGTCTGTTCCTTTCGAGCCTTCCGGCGGCCGCTCAAGAACCGGTTGAGGTTTCGCCTCAACCGGCGTTGTTGCAGGTGCGGGAAAGTGGTGGCCTCAGCCCGCAGACGATTGGCATCGTGTCAGGCGCAGCTGCAGTGAATGGAGCTGCAGTGAGTGTTCTCGACCGTGTCACCCTTCGTCTGTGGTCGCTACGACGAGGCGAGAGCTTCGTTCAGTTGGCGCCCGCCGGCTTCGGCTATCCGCTTCTGACCGCGGCCATCGACCCCGCTGCGCCGATTGCGAGTGAGCCGGTGAGGATGGCGTTGGCCAGGGGTGAGGCAGTCCTCGGGGAGGTGAGTGCTGCCATCAGGGGCGCGGCGGTCGGGGACCTGCTCGATCTCGAGCCTTTGACCGGAGGAACTCTGACCCTTCCTATCGGGGCGATCGTTCCCGATGCCGAGATATTCAATTCCGAGCTCTTGGTCGGCAAGGCGATCGCACTACAACTCGGAGTCGACCGCCCATTTGCCATCGTCGCCTATGGGTCGGGGCTCGACCGCGTGGAGGCAGCTGTGCGGGGGAGCATCTTCGATCCTGCCGTCCGCATCGACGGATTGATCGACGATGGGCTCACCGACCCCGTTCTTTCGGTGGCTGAAGTGAAGTTCCGGTTTGGAGAGTTCGCTATTCGCTCCGCCGGTGGGGACCAGGTGGAAATCGACCCGGCATGGGTCGAGGCCAATATCGTCGACGTCGACCTGGCACCTCTCGGACTCTTTCGTTGCCACCGGCTCTTGGTTCCTTACCTACGGGGAGTCATCTCCGAGCTCGAACGCTCGAGCTTGCTCCAAATGCTCGATCCGGCCGACTTCCAATTGGCCGGTGGTTGCTACAACCCCCGCTTCAATCGGGGTGCTGACCCCGGTTATTCATTGTCGCGGCACGCCTGGGGAATAGCGATTGACGTCAACCCGTCGACCAATCAGTACGGAGTTCCCCCGACGCTGCCGCTGGCCGTCGTCGAGGCGTTTCGTCGCTGGGGGTTCTCGTGGGGAGGCTCGTGGAGCACCCCGGACGGAATGCATTTCGAGTGGCGTCAGCTGCCGCTGAGTTATTCGAGCAACTGTGCGGACCTCACGGTGTTGCCGCTTTATGCCGGCGGCCTCTGGTATTTGCGGCCGGCCGCGGGAGACTGCCGGCCGGGGTGAGCGCCGCCGCCAGTCTCGAAGTGCTGGTGAGATTCGTCAGCCGACTCCGTCACGAGGGAATTCCGGTGCCGGCGGGAACCACGGCGGAGGTAGTGCGAGCAATCGACGTTGTCGGCCTGGCTGCGCCCGGCGATGTTTTTTACGCTCTGAGAGCGGTCTGCTGCACCGACGCCAATCAGTATCAGGTCTTCGCCCGCGTCTTTATGGAGTTCTTCCGGGAAGAAGCGGTGCCGGTGATCCTGAATGTCTCTCCCAAGACTCGTTCCTGGTCGATCAAAAGCCCCGGCGAGGGTCTATCCGAAGAGACGGAGGGGGAGGAGAGCCGCCTCCGTACCGCCGGGGCATCGGTGATCGAACGGCTCCGACAGCGCGACTTCGCCACCCTGACTGCGAGGGAAGTGGCCGAGATCAGGTCCCTCATCGACTCGATGGTGTGGGCTCCGGCTCAAGCACGGAGTCGGCGTCAGCGCCCGGCTCTCCATCGAGGCCGACCCGATCTGCGGCGATCGCTTCACCGAACGGTGGGCCCGGAAGCGGACTTGATGAAACTCGAGTTCGTGGAGCGAAAACCCCGTCGCCGGCCCCTCATTTTCATTGCCGACGTCTCCGGCTCGATGGAGCGCTACACGGAGATGCTCCTCTATTTCGCCCATGCTGCCCGCGGTCGTCTGGGCCGATTGGAGGCCTTCGTCTTCGCCACCCACCTGACGAGAATCACTCGACAGCTCGAGCGGCGCGACCCTTCAATCGCCATCGCCGAGGTGGCCGGCACCGTGAGTGACTGGTCGAGCGGTACTCGCATCGGAGAGGCCATCGCCTCGTTCAACCGGGATTGGTCGCGTCGGGTTGGTCGGGGCGGCCCCGTGGCCGTCATCATCTCCGACGGCTGGGATCGAGGCGATCCGGGTGTGCTGGCCCACGAGATGGCGCGTCTTCATCGCAGCGTGCATCGGGTGATCTGGCTGAACCCGCTCGCCGGCCGCCCGGCCTATGCCCCCTTGACCCGGGGGATGAAAGCCGCGCTTCCATATGTTGACGATTTTTTGCCGGTGACGAACTTTTCCAATCTCGAAACGGTGGTGGCGGTGCTGGAGTCGATATCGAGCCACACCCGCCCGATTCCGCAGGTGGCCATCCATGATTGAGGAACTGCGCCGCCGGCGTTCCTGGCTGGACCAGGGAAAGAAGGTGGGAGTCGCCACCGTCGCTCGTGTATCCGGGTCGGCGCCGCGCCCAGTCGGGTCGCGATTCATGATTTCCTCGGCCGGGGAGATGGCAGGCTCGGTATCCGGAGGATGCGTGGAGAACGACGTCTTTCTCCGCCTGCAGAAGGTTCTCGATGACGAACGTCCCGAGTTGGTCGGGTACGGGATCGCCGATGAGGACGCCTTTGAGGTGGGTCTGGCATGCGGTGGACGGATTCAGGTCTTTCTCGAGGACCAAAGTGCGAGCCCGGTGCTCGACGCAATCGAGGAGCTAATCGAAGCAGACGGCTACGGCTCGTTGGTCACTGTGGTTGGAGGAGAGAGTGTGGGTCAGAGTGCACTCGTCGTCGATGGCCGGGTGATGGTCGGAGCTATCCCTTCGGCCATAGAACCGAGCGTGATTGCGGACGCGGCGAAGCTGCTCGAACGGGGCATGAATCTGACACTCGAATACGGAGACCACGAGGAGGCATACGTCGAGAGCATCGCCCCGGCTCCGCACATGCTCATTTTCGGAGCCGTCCATATCGCACAAGAACTGGTACCAATGGCTAAGCGAATCGGCTACCGCGTCACCGTCAGCGATGCTCGCCCCGCATTTCTCACTCGAGATCGGTTTCCAGATGCCGACCAACTCCTGCCTGGCTGGCCCGACCAGCTGGACCTGGCCTTCGACCGGGGAACGGCGGTGGTGATCCTCAGCCATGACGCCCGCTTCGAGGATCCCCTTTGGCCTCAGGTCCTCCGAAGCGACGTCGCCTACATCGGGGCGATGGGGAGTTCGGGCACCACCCGGCGGCGACGCCAAAGGCTCCTCAACGCCGGATACGACGAGAGCTCGATCGACCGAATCCACGGCCCCATCGGCAAGGACATTGGCGCGAGCACTCCGGCCGAGATCGCGGTGGCGATCCTGGCGGAGGTGATCGCCGCCACCCGGCGGCCCGGCGAGGAGCTCGCTCTGATTGGGAAGGCTCGCTACTTGCCGAGCGATTGAGGGGGTAGCGTCCGGCCCGTGATTGCGGCGCTGGTGCTGGCGGGAGGAGCTTCGCAGAGGCTTGGACGGCCCAAGCAGATCGAGCCTTGGGGGGAGGGCACCCTCCTCGGCCATGTGCTGGCCGAAGTTTCCAAAGGCCCCTTCGACCATCGCTTCGTCGTTCTGGGTGCGGAGGCCGACCGCATTCTGGCTGGGATCGACTTCACCGATTGGGTTGTGGTCGAGAATCTCGAGTGGGAGAGCGGCATGTCCTCATCGCTCCGGGTGGGTCTCGACGCCATCTTGCGATTGACCCGGGCGGAGTCCGTCCTCATCTTCCTTGGCGACCAACCGGAGATCGACCAGGACGTCGTGCAAGCATTGCTTGATGCGCGGCGCCGGACGAAACGGCAGGTGATTGTTCCCAAGTACCGGTACGAGTGGGGGAACCCGGTATTGGTCGAAAGGCCACTTTGGGGTCGTCTTATGAGCCTCGAAGGAGATGTCGGAGCCCAGCCGCTTTTCAAGGCTCATCCCGAATGGGTGGAGGAGGTGTGGTTCGAAGCACGACTCCCCCGCGACGTGGATACCGCCGACGATATAGAGGACCTACGGCCCAAGCGGTGAGCGCTGCGCTTCGATAAAGTCGATCGACTTCCCCGGCGGTGTGAAAAGGAGCTCTGTGGCCCGAATCGATGAGATCGCTGGCATCGACACGAAAGACGCCACCAAACTTCGCAAAGCAGGAATCCGTACTACTGAATCACTCTTGAAGAGAGCGGGCACCAAAGCCGGGCGCGATCAGGTGGCGGGGGATATGGGTTTCGAATCCGAGCAGGTGCTGCGATGGGCGCAGCGCGCCGACCTTATGAGGGTGAAGGGGATTGGATCCGAGTACGCCCTCTTGCTGGAAACGTGTGGGGTGTGGACGATCAAGGACCTTCGCCGCCGAAACGCGATTGCCTTGACGGCCAAGCTGGTCGACACCAATGGACGCAAACAGATGGTTCGCCGCCTCCCCACCGAGGCGATGGTCGAAAGCTGGATCGAGGCGGCGACCCACCTCGATCCAGCAGTCAAGTAGCTCGGGGGTTAGCTAGCGGCAGCCACCTTCTTCTGCCCGCTCGTCTTGCGGGCGGCGGGCTTGCGGGCGGGCGCCTTCTTGGCCCCGCTGGCTTTCTTGGCCCCGGTGGCCTTCTTGGCGCCGCTGGTCTTCTTGGCTGCCGTGGACTTGCGAGCGGCAGGCTTCTTAGCCGGAATTGTCTCGAACTTCACGCCGTCGGATGACGCTTCTGCCTTGATGGTGGGAAGCTTCTCGGGGCGAAAGGACGAGCGCCAGGTGGCAAGCAGGTCTTCGAGCTGATCGCGCAGCTTGTTGACCTGAGTGCTGACCTGATCGAAGTCGACCCGGCTGGCGAACTCGTCGACCACCTTGGCATCGGAGAGGCGGTTCCAGACCTTCTCACCTTCATTGGCCCACTTGTCCATGCGAGTTTGGGCGTTCTTACCAAAGGAGTTGGCCTCCTTGTTCAGACGAGCCCGCACTTCCGTGGCCGCCTCCGACGCCATCCGAAGGGCGACTACCGGTGCACCGACGGCGGCGTAAAGGGCTCTCTTGGCTTTCATTAGTTGCTCCTAACTGTTTTGACAGAATCAAGCTCTGATCCTGCATTGACCAGGGTTCGATAGAGGTCAAGCAGCACCTGCTTCTGGCGGGGGGTCAACGCCGGGTCCTCGGTGATGGCCTCGACGACACTGGGCCGCTCGGGCCCTTCCTCGATCAGACCAGCCTTCGAATAGAGGGACTCGGCAGATATCGAGAGGGCCCGCGAGATCCGCTTGAGAATCTCGGCGGAGGGCTTGCGCAAGCCCCGTTCGACCTGGCTCAGATAGGGGTTGGAGACCCCCGCCCGTTCGGCCAGACGCCGTAGCGAGAGATCGGCTCGCTCCCGCTGGGAGCGGATGAACTCGCCGACGTGAGAGCCGATCGGGACCGACTGCTTGCTTTCACTCACAGGTTGCATGCTATAGCAAGCGTATAACTTCTGCAAGCAGTGAGCAAGCAGCTCAGGCGGGGGGCGTTATCCCCACCAGGCGTCCGACGCCAAAGGCTGCCAGGGCCCCGACACCGGCGATTATCAGGTTCTGGAATCCAGCCGCCCAAGGGTTGGTCCGGGTGACGAAGGTCTTCACTATTCCAACCGCAAAAAGGCATAACCCGGCGGCGATCGCGGCCACCACCACACCGGTCGTGCGGCTGATCGGGAGGAGAAATGGCACCACGGCCGGGATCGAGCCCGCCAGGAACAAGCCTCCAGAGGCCCAGGCGGCCGACATCGGTGAGCGACGCTCGGTATCAACGACGCCGAACTCGAGCACCTTCATCGAATTCAAAAGCACTTCGTCGTCGCGGGTCAAGGCCTTCACCACGGTGTCGATGTCGGATTCGCTGACGCCGACCTCGCGCAGCATCGGATACAGCTGATCGACTTCCTGTTGACGGAAATGCTTGATGTGAGTGCGTTCCAGGGCGAGCTCGGACTCCATGACCTCGTCTTGGGATTTGGTCGCCAGGTACTCGCCCGTGGCCATCGACACTGCCCCTGCCAGAGCCCCCGCCACGCCGGTGAGAACAATCTGCTCGCGATCCAGCCCCCCGCCGACGACGCCGACCACCAGCAACAACATCGACACCAGTCCGTCGTTGATCCCGAGGACGATGTCGCGCCAGTACTGCCGGGACGCCCCGACGTGTTCCTCGTATACGACTGGCTGTGTCTTCACCGCTTAGAACCTACTCTTCTCGGCAAAGCAAGTGTCTTCGATGATCATTGTCATGCGCCGCCAAGCCAGCTCAGCCGATGTTGCCGGGGTCGTGGCGCGGCTGGCCGAGATCGGGTGCGAGGCCCACGTCTCGGCCGGACAGTTCCGGACTGTGATCGGAGCGATCGGAGATCGGGAGGTGATCTCGACGCTTCCGTGGGAAGCAATGCCCGGAGTGGAGAAGGCGGTTCCGGTCCTCAAATCCTTCCGCTTTGTCTCGCGCGACTTCCAGGAGGAGGACACCGTCATCGAAGTGGGCGAGGTCTCCCTCGGGGGCGGTTCCTTCACAGCCGTGGCAGGACCATGCGCGGTCGAGTCGCGCGAGCAGTTGCTTCGCACAGCCGAGGCCGTTTCCGCCGCCGGAGCGCGGATCTTGCGGGGCGATGCCTTCAAACCTCGCACCTCGCCCTACTCCTTTCAGGGCTTGGGCGAGGAGGGCCTCACGTATCTGGCGGAAGCGCGGGAGAAATTCGGGTTGCCCTTCGTGGCCGAGGTGCTCGACTCTCGTGACGTAGGGCTGGTCTCGTCCTACGCCGACATCATCCGCATCGGCACCCGCAACATGTCGAACTACTCGTTGCTGGCCGAAGTGGGCCGCCAACCGAAGCCGGTCATGTTGAAGCGCGGGTTCACGGCCACGCTCGAGGAATGGCTGAATGCCGCCGAGTACATCTACAAGGAAGGCAATCATCAGATCATGCTGGTGGAGCGCGGCATCCGCACGTTCGAGACCGCTTCTCGTAACACTCTCGACATCACCGCGGTTCCGCTTGTCAAGACGATGTCGCACCTGCCGATCCTGATCGACCCTTCCCACTCGGGGGGCAGGCGGGAACTGGTCGCACCCCTCGCCCGGGCGGCGGTGGGAGCGGGAGCCGATGGGATCATGGTCGACGTCCATCCGGCTCCCGACACGGCAAAAGTCGATGGTGCCCAGGCTTTGCTTCCCAGCGAGTTCGCCGACCTGATGGAGTCCGTGCGGGCCCTCGCCGGAGTGCTCGGGCTGAAGACCTGACAGATGCCGAAGGCAGCGGTGCTGGGCACCGGACTGATCGGTGCCTCGATCGGCATCGCCCTCCGGCGTTTGGGTTGGTCGGTGGTCGGCTGGGATCCTGACGCGGCCGCGCTCCAAACTGCAGCCACCGTCGGTGCTCTTGATGAGATGCTGGCCCACGCTGCCGAGGCCGAATCGACCGACTTGATCGTGCTGGCGGGTCCGCCGGCGGCGATCGAGGAAACCCTGGCCAGCCTGAAGACCGATGTCCTCGTCACCGATGTGGCGGGGGTGAAATCCCCGCTGGTGATCGCTGGGAGCCATCTCCGTCGCTATGTGGGTGGACACCCTTTGGCTGGACGGGAAACGTCCGGCCCGGGCGGGGCCTCGGGGTCACTCTTCCGAGGGGCGACGTGGGTATTGACCACGGATAACGCCGATCCGGCTTCTCTCGACGAGATCAGCGGACTGGTGTCAAAGCTTGGTGCCATCCCTCTGCATCTCAGCGCGGTCCAGCACGACGAGGCGGTGGCTGCCATCAGTCATCTCCCGCAGGTTTTGGCCTCGGCGCTCGTCAACCGGGTGGCCCGCGATCCGGGGGCGCTCGACCTCGCTGCCGGCGGCTTTCGCGACCTCACCCGAATCGCCCTTTCCTCCCCGGGCTGGTGGCCAGATGTCCTGGTCGAGAACAGGGAGCCCTTGGCAGCGAGGCTCCGGGAGCTGGGCGGTGACCTTCTCGCCTGGGCAGACCTCGTGGAGGAGCAGAACCGTGAACAAATCGGCGCCGCCTTGCTTTCGGCCCGAGCTGCCCGAAGCTCGTTGACTGCTCCCGTTACCTCGATCGGGGTGGTTCTCGAGGATCGTCCGGGGGAGATTGCCCGCGTTGGTCACGCCCTCGAGGTCTCTGGCGTCGACCTGCGCGACCTCCAACTCCGCCATGCCACCCACGGTGGCGGAGGCGTGCTGACGCTTTCGGTGCGGGCAGCGGAGGTGGATCTGCTCATCACCACGCTCCGGGCGGAGGGATTCGACCTGATCTAGATCGCGAGGAGCGATGCCATCCCGGCCAGCAGACCTACTTCGACGGCTCCTTCGTCGGCACGGAACGAGGCCGAGTGGAGGTCCACCGAGCGTTCGCCCCGGGTCTTGACTCCCAAACGCATCAAGGCTCCCGGCACTGCTTCAGTGAACGCCGAGAAGTCCTCCGCCCCCATCGAGCTCTCCGCCTCAACGATGCTCGACACGCCGAGAGAGTGACTGACGGCTTCGCGGCAGGCGGCAACAACATCCGGATTGTTGATCACTGGAGGAACACCCCGGACATACTTGAACACGACCTTGGCCCCGGTGGGAGCGGCGATCTCGTGGACCAATCGCTCGATGAGACTCGGGATTTCTTCCCAGAGGCCACGGTCGAGGGTGCGGCAGGTCCCAGAAAGCTCCACTTTGGTGGGGATCACGTTCTCGGCGCTGCCTCCCGAGATCGTCCCGAACACCACCGCCTTCGGGAGACGGGCGTCGGTGTGACGATCAATGAAACCTGGTAGCTGGGATACCAAAACCCCCGAGGCAAACACCAGATCGACCGTTCGGTGAGGTCGAGCTGTATGTCCTCCCGGACCCTCCAGCGTGACGAAAAAGCGATCGGCGGAGGCCGTTATGGGTCCCGACCGCATCCCCACCTTTCCCACCTCCAAGCTCGGGTCGCAGTGAAAGGCAACGATGGCGGCCAGCTCGTCGGCAGCCCCTTCTGCCACCATCTCTTGTCCTCCTCCTGGAAAGGCCTCCTCAGCCGGTTGGAAGACGAAGCGGATCCGACGATCGAGCTCGAGCCGGGCCGCCACCAGGGCCAGCCCGGCACCGATGGCAGTATGAACGTCGTGGCCACACGCGTGCATGACGCCCGCAATTTCGGAACGGTGCTCCAGTCCTTCCGGCTCCTGAATGGGCAAGGCGTCGATATCGCTGCGAAAGCCGACCAGATGCTCACCCTTTCCCACCTCGACCACGAGCCCGGTGCGCGGGGTCCGGGATCGCGGTTGCAGTCCCGCTTCACTAAGACGGGTTTGGATCAGCTCGGTCGTGGCCACCTCGCGGTATGCCAGTTCCGGACGTCGATGCAGCTGACGACGCATCTCCATCACCTCGGGGAGGAGCTCGGCGACCGCAGCCCGAACGTGACCGAAGTCGGGGGCTGTCATCTGGCGGGGAGGTTAGCTCAGGGGGGTTAGTCCTCGAAGAAGGACTTCTCGAAGAGCCGGCGTGACCGACGGGTCATAGCTCGATACTCCTCTCGCAACTCGCCCCGATGGCGATACCCGAGTGAGCGCGCCAAGCGGGAGAGCACGGACCCGTCAATCGGGAGAGCATCGTGGGGCGTAGCCGTCTGCAGGTAGAGACGGTTTCGGATCCTTGAGCATAGGCGGTAGGTCGCTTGCAGGTGGTCGGCGTCGGATGCGGAGAGAACGCCTTCGTCGCTTAGGGCATCGAGCGCCTCCAAAGTGGAGGTCGTCTGCAGATGTGGCTTCCCCCGCCCGATGCGAAGTTGCCAGAGCTGGACCAGAAACTCGATATCCGAAAGGCCCCCAGGTCCGAGCTTGAGATGGAACTCGGGATTCCGAGGGAGCCGTTCCTTCTCGATCCTCGCCTTCACGTGGCGCACCGCCCGCACTGCCTCGGTTCCGATCGCAAACGGAAAGGCGTATTCCTCCCTGATGGCCGAAAATTCTGAGGTCAACGCCGTCGGTCCCGCCACTGGACGGGCTTTGATCAGAGCGATTCGCTCCCAGGGCTCGGCACGCAACTCGTAATACAGACGGAAGGCCTCCAGGCTGCGGACCAGGGCACCCTTCCGGCCTTCTGGGCGCAGGTCGGGGTCGACCTGGTACGTCACGCCATCGGACGTGGGCTGGCTGAGGACTGCCGCGAACTCGGTGGCCACCCGCAGGCTCTCCAATGCTTCCTCGCCGGGGGGACCGACGTACATCAGATCGAGGTCGGAGGAGTATCCGAGCTCGTGGCCGCCCCACTTTCCCATCGCCACCACCGCCAGGTCGGCAGGGCGATCGAGGCTCTCCTGGGCAGTCCAGAGGGCGGCGCTGGTCGCGGCATCTGCGGTGTCGGAGAGGGACGAGGACACTGTCTCAACATCGGCCAGCTCGAGCAGATCGGCCGCCGCCACGCGAAGCACGCGGCGGCGCACGAAACGGCGCAGCGAGCCCATCCGGGCCTCGGTTCCGTCGCGGAGCTTCATCCGGTCGAGGGCGACGGCGGTGACGGCTTCGCCATGGGGGAGATCGGTGAGGAGCCGATCGTCGGCCAAACGAGGCAGGAATTCAGGGAGCCGGTCAAGGAAGCGGCCGATCAATCTCGACGATCCCAGCAAGTGGCAAAGCCGCTGGGCGGCGACGGGCCGGTCCCTGACTGTCCCGGTCAACTCGGCTTGATCGGGACTGGCCTCAACCAGCTTCACCAGCTGGTTGAGACCGAGGTCGGGATCAGGGGAGTCGGCCAGCCAGTCGAGCATCAATGGCAGCAGTTGCTGCATCATCGCCGAACGCCGCGAGAGGCCGGCAGTGAGAGTCTCGAAGGCGTTGGCGGCTCCGGGCACGTCGACGAAGCCCAATGCCTCCAGGCGCTCTTTGGCCTTGCTGCGGTCGAGGCCCAGGGCGGAGGCTGAAGAGAAGGCTTCGAGCAGAGGTCGGTAATAGAGCGCTTCATGGAGCTCTCGCACTCGCCGGCGGTGGAATGCGAGGTTGTCATTGAATTGCTCCACCGCGGTCCGCGCCGCCGCTCGATATCCCAGCGAGAGCGACAGCGGCTCCCTGTCGATAGGAATGCGATGGGTTTGGCTCATCTGCCAGAGCTGAAGCCGGTGTTCGACGGTGCGCAGGAATCGATAGGAGTCGGCCAGGGCGTCTGCGTCGTCGGCACGGACATAGTCGCCGGCAGACAGGGCCGTCAACGCTTCGAGCGTGCCCGGCACTCGCAAGCTGTGATCGGCCCGGCCGTGAATCAGCTGCAGGAGCTGGACAGTGAATTCGACGTCACGGATGCCACCGGGGGCTCTTTTGATGTCATCGGGATGGGCCTCCTCCTCGGCGCGCTGCTTGAGCTGTCGAAGTTCTCGAACCGCATCGGGCGCCAGCTCTTCGGGCCAGACGAATCCGGACATCGTGGTTATGAAGCTCTCCCCGAGTTGGCGGTCACCGGCGGCAGCCCGGGCCTTGAGCAGCGCTTGTGACTCCCAAGGCTCTCCCCATTTTTCGTAGTACGACCGATACCCCTCGAGAGTGCGCACCAATGGCCCGGTCGATCCTTCCGGCCGAAGCCCGGCATCGACGCGAAAAGCGATTCCTTCAGAGGTGGGAGCGGCCAGAGCTTCGATGAACCCGGTGGCGACGCGGAGGGCAAGCCGGCGATCTCGCTCCGGCTCTTCACGTTGTTCATAAACGAAGACGAGATCGATGTCCGAGGCGTAATTGAGCTCCCGGCCTCCCCACTTGCCGAGGGCTATTACCGCGATTGGCGGGAGCGACTGGTCGGGCTGGCGTCTGCCGACTTCGTTGGTGGCGGTCTGCAAAGCAAGTGAAGCTGCCGAATCGGCGACTTCGGTCAAACGAACCGTGGTCGCTTCCAGTCCGGCGCCATTGGCCAAATCGTCTCGGGCAATGGCGACGAGGCTCCTCTGCACGAGCACCCGCGGGTCTGCGGAGTGGCTCGTACCGGCATCTAACCACTCGGGATGACGCAGCAATGCCTCCCAGAGTCCGCGGCTCGCGGCGGCGAGAGCTACGAGTGAAGGGGCGTCGGCCGAAGCGGGGTCAAAGTGCGTTCGCTCGGCCAAAGCGAGCAGTCGATTCAATGTTCCCGTGGGATCAGGGCCCGAGATCACAATGCGGAGAATCTCCTCGGCCGCAGGTGTCACTTCGCCGTCGACGATCCAGCCCAGTGCTTCGAGACGGGGCTGCTGCTCGGCGCCGACGCCGAGGCGGGCTGGTGACCGCATCCGATGTGGCATCTACTCGTTCCCCATCATGCCGTAGTCTCAGAAACTGCATGCGAATCGCCGGTGCCCAGGTCAACCTTCGTGTCGGAGATTTGGACGGCAACGAGGAACTCATCTCCGACTGCATGGCGTGGGCCGAAGAGGGAGGGGCGGATGTCCTTCTGCTCCCCGAACTCGCCGTAACGGGATACCCGCCCGAGGACCTGGTTCTGCGGATGGCATTTGTCGAGGACAACCTCGACGTCATCCGACGTCTCGCCGCTCGCTCCGGTAGGTGCACCAGCGTCGTTGGATTTGTCGACCTCGGCTCAGGGGGCGTGGGAAGCGGGGGAGCGGACGCGGCTCGGCGCAGTGTCTACAACGCCGCGGCCGTTCTCCAGGGTGGGGAGTGGCGGGCTACCTATCACAAGATCCTCCTCCCCAACTACGGAGTCTTCGACGAGGATCGCTACTTCCTGGTGGGCCAGAAGCCGGATTTCGTCTGGGACATTGCGGGCGTACGAGCTGGGATTTCAATTTGCGAAGACATCTGGGTTCCCGACGGACCTCCCCTTCAACAAGCCCGAGCCGGCGCCCGGATTCTTCTCAACATCAATGGCTCTCCTTATCACTACGGCAAGGCTCACGAGCGGGAGTCGATGCTGGCTGCAAGGGCGAAGGCGTCGGGGGTTCCGGTGGTCTATCTGAACCTTGTCGGAGGTCAGGACGAGCTGGTTTTCGACGGCTGTTCGGTAGTAATCGATCAGCGTGGAGTTGTTATCCACCGATCTCCGCAGTTCGCGGAGGATCGATTCTTCCTCGACCTCGATGACGACCTCACCGGCCGGGGAACAGTGGCGCCGCTCTTGGATGCGGAAGAGGAGGTGTACCGGGCGTTGCAGCTCGGCCTGACCGACTACGTCCGCCGGAACGGCTTTGATCGAGTGGTGATCGGCCTTTCGGGGGGGATCGACTCGGCTTTGACCGCGGCCATTGCCACTGATGCTCTCGGTTCCGATGGTGTGTGGGGGGTAGCGATGCCGACGAAATTCAGCTCCGATCATTCGATCAGCGACGCTGTCGATCTCGCCAAGCGATTGGGAATCCAGTTTGATGTTGTGCCGATCCAGTCAGTCTTTGACGATTACCTCAACGTTCTCAATCCGCTATTCGGTGACGAGCCCTTCGGCGTAGCCGAGGAAAATCTTCAGGCTCGCATCCGGGGGGCCATGCTGATGGCTATCTCGAATCGGTTCGGACCGATGGTGGTGGCCACCGGGAACAAATCTGAGATGGCTGTCGGCTACTCCACCATTTATGGCGACATGGTCGGGGGCTTTTCAGTCCTCAAGGACGTTTTCAAGACCACCGTCTACAACCTCGCCCGTTGGCGAAACCTGGCGAGCGAGGTGATTCCACCCAGCAGCATCGACAAGCCGCCTTCTGCCGAGCTTCGGCCCAACCAGAAGGACTCGGACAGCCTCCCGCCCTACGAGCAACTGGACCCGATCCTCCGGCTCTATATCGAAGATGATCGTGGAGTCGAAGACATCATCGCAGCCGGCCATGACCAAGACATCGTTCGTCGCATCACCCGGCTGGTCGACCGTAACGAGTACAAGCGACGCCAGGCGGCGCCTGGAGTCAAGATCACCACCAAGGCGTTTGGGCGTGATCGTCGCCTCCCTATCACCAACGGTTATAGATGACGGCGTTGATCGATGGGGTCCGCCAGGAAGCGATCTCGGTCTTCGACGAGGGTCTGCTCCGAGGCGATGGCTGCTTTGAAGCGATTCGGTCTTATGCAGGCTCCCCTTTCGCCTTCACTCCTCACTACGAGCGCCTGGCCCGGTCGGCGGTGGCACTCGAGATCCCTTGCCCGCCGGAGCCACAATTGCGAGCCTGGGTAGAGGAGATGGCGGGCGAGGGCAGCGACTGCATTGTCCGGATAATCCTCACCCGGGGCTCGGCTGGTCGTCTCCCCAGTCGATGCGTCGTGATCTGGCAGCCGTTAGCACCCGCAGCCGCCGAGCTGCGACTACTTCCAGTGGCTGCCCCGTGGCACCCGGGGGGACAGCATTGGGAGCTAACCGGTGTCAAGACGATCTCGTACGCTCCCAACATGGCTGCCAGCCGAGTGGCGCGCTCTGGCGGCTTCGATGATGCCCTCCTCATATCAAGGGACGGATTCGTCCTGGAAGGACCAACGTTCGGGGTGGCTTGGACTCGCAACGGTGTGATCGAGACTCCCTCGCTCGACCTTGGAATCCTCGACTCCGTCACCAGCCGCCTTCTCCTCAGTGCAGCCGTTGCCGATGGTCAACGAGTCGTTAACGGGAGATTTTCCCTCTCGGAAATGGCGGATGCGAGCGAAGTGGTCGCCATGTCGACGGTCAAGGAAGTTACTGCGGTCGTAACCGTCGGTGAGAGCCGGTATTCCCCGGGTGACCTGACTGAATACCTGCGAAGCTTGTATCGGGATCTGGTCAAGCAAAACGAAAGGGTGCGAACCTGAGTTCACACCCTTTCGTCGAGGAGAAATTCTCTACGAGAACCAGTCGCGGAGCTTGCGCTCTATGGCGTCCGTGGTCTCGCCAGTCTTCTCCTTGATTTTGCCGACGAGCTGGTCCCAGTTGCCGTGGGTCTCATCGAGGTCATCATCTGTGATCTCGCCCCAGGTCTCCCGAATCTTGCCCCGGGCCTGGTCCCAGCGTCCTTCGTCAATCATCTGGCCGCTCCAGTCTCCGGTGCGGCTCATGGCATCGCGATCCATGATGTCTCCTTCCCCCTGTGGGTCTTAGTTGGTCGTAGCCGGGACGCTGACATTGACGTCAACGGTTCCAGTGACGCCGTCGTCACCGCCACCAACGTCGTTGTTAGCGAAAAACCAAATAGCCAACAAAATCACCAACACGGCGACAATTCCAGCCACCAGGGCACCACTCGAGCGCCCGTCATTGTTGGTCACGATGACTTCTCTGTCTGTACTTCTATCTGTCACAACTGACTCCTTTGGTCGGTTGATTCATCCGTCAATACCCTCGGCCCCCGTGGCCGTAAACAACGAATCGCTGCCTTCGCGAAGGGGTTTGGGCCAGAGCTAGGATCGATCGTTCGTGCTCTCGTCAACGGAAGAACTCCATGGCATTCCAGGTTGCCGTTGAGAACTACAACGGAAAGGCACTACTGCGGGCCCAGGGCGAAATCGATCTGGCGACCGTAGACCTGCTTGATATGGCCGTCGGAAATGCCCTCCAGGACGGATTCAGTCACGTCGTGATCGACATGACTCAGGTCTCATTCATGGACTCGACCGGCATCCGCAGTCTTCTCACCAACTCCGAGCAGGTGAGCGAAGCCGGTGGGACGATGTCAATCGTGCTCTCCGGTGGACCGGTGGCGCGTACGCTGTCCGTCACTGGAGTGGATTCTCTTTTAAGCATTTACGACTCCGTCTCGGAGGCGACTGCCTGAGCCATCTCGTTCGGCCGGCGATCCTTCACGAACTGCCGGTCAGGCGGGAAACCGCGCAGTGGGTGCGGCGGATCCTCGGCGAGCAGACTCAACTCGATCCCTTCCGGCTGGCTGAAGCGCAACTGATGGCGACCGAAGCGGTGGGCCACTTCGTCGAAAGTGGAGGGTCAAGTCTGCAAGTGAAGATCGAGGCGGGCCCGGCAGACTGGCGGATCGAGCTGGCAAGCCCCGACGATCCCTCCGCACCGGAGTTGAGTCCTTTGTCGCTTCGGCTTTTCAGTTCGCTCAGTCAGCGTTGGGGCGACGACCGCAGTGAAGGGCGACGGATCATTTGGTTTCACGTGCGCGCTCCGGGGACCGGCGCCGTATTGGCCGATGTCGAATCGTCCGAGCTGTTGGTCAGAGCCGCCGAGGATCCGCTGTACCAAGAGGAAGTGGTGCGACGGTTTGGACCGTTCTCTGCCTCCATCGCTCGGAGGTTTCGGGGAAAGGGCGTGGCCGATGCCGATCTCGAACAAGTGGCGTTGCTCGGCTTGGTGGCGGCGATGCATCGTTTCGACGTCGAGAAGGGGGACTTCGAGCCCTTCGCCGCTGTCACGATCGCCGGGGAGCTAAAGCGCCATTTGCGCGATCGAGCGTGGTCGGTTCGGGTCCCGCGGGCTTTGCAGGAGTCAACCCTCAACGTCGGCAAGACCAGCGACCGCCTGACCCAACAGCTCGGACGTCAGCCCACCGCGGCCGAGATCGCCGAGGAGCTCGGCATGACGAGCGATGAGGTCCTCCAGGCTCAAAAGGCAAGGGTCGCTTACAGGTGGGAGTCGATTGATGCCACCGATCCGGTCACCGGCGCCTCTGCCGCCGACTCGCTTTCCTCCGATGATGACGGGGTCATGAGCACCTGGCCAGAGCTGGCGGAAGAACTGGCTCTGCTCCCGTCCCGCGAGCAGGAGATCGTCTATCTGCGTTTCTTCGAGGACCTGACCCAGGCGGAGATCGCCGACCGGGTGGGTATCTCCCAAATGCACGTTTCCCGGCTATTGGCGAGAGCGCTGGAAAGGCTTCGTAACGTTGTTAAAGAGGAGAGCGACACTTAGTTTGTAGGTCCCAGGCACCGGGTATTTGGCTGGTATGTACCGGTCAGGACCCCGGTGACTGCGACCGAATACCGGCGCTTCATGACTGCCGGAGCAAGGGCGCCCGCTGATGCTCGGGAATTCGTCCGCAGCAAGCTCGCGGAAGGCGGTCGGACCGACGACGTTGTACTCATGGTGAGCGAACTGGTGACGAATGCGGTTCGTCACGGGCCCGCGGGCCGCGTCTATCTGCGAATTATTGATGGGGACACGCTCCGGGTCGAAGTCCAACAGCTGTCCGATTCCGAGGCCACTCTCAACGGCTACCAGAGACCGGGATCGGGTTTTGGCCTCAAGATTGTCGAGGCCCTGAGCGACGCCTGGGGCGCGGGTGATCCGGAGTGGAGGGGTGTTTGGTTCGAGGTCCAGATCGATTAGCCCCTACGGCGCAGAGCGACGATCGAGGCGTCGTCAGCCAGGCTCCCGTCCGACCACCTCATCACTGCCGAGAGAATCTGCCGGCAGATAGCGCCGAGGCTGAGTCCTTCCGAGGTTCGCGCCAGGGCTATCTGAGTTAAAGCCTCTTCTCCCCACATCGCGAGCTCGGGGTTTCTGGCCTGGACGACCCCATCGCTGTACAAGAAGATCACGTCGCGCGGTTGGGACGGGAAAACGTGCGTGGTGAGAGGGCTCACTCCAAGCCCCAACGGGACGTGGACCGACGACCCATTTAAGAAATGGGCGGATTGGTCACGGATTAGAAGAGGGGGGAGATGCCCGGCGTTGGCAATTTCGATCGCCCCCTCCTCAGGTTTGACGAGAACCATGATTCCAGTCACAAATTCATTACTTTCAGCATGGGATGAGAGCACCTCGTCGATTGCGAGGATCATGTCGGCTAGCGGAGCACCCTTCCTGCGCATTCGCCGGTAGGTCGAAACTGCCCAAGTAGAAAGAGTGGTGGCTCTGAGGCCGTGCCCGACAGCGTCGAAAAGCGCGAGATGGATTCCCTCGGGGTTGGCGGCGTAATCGATCACGTCGCCGGCGATGTCGTAGGCAGGCTCAAGGCGGCTGCCAAGTTCAACCTTCTCATCGGCATAGGAAGTCAGGGGCAGATTTCGATGCTGGATGATCGCCGCGAGGCTGAGGTTGATTGCCCCGCGGGTTCGTTCGACCACGTCGCTGACCAGGCCTGTGGCTAGTAATGCGTTCGCAACGGCAACCGCCACCGGGGTCAACTCCGTGATGGCATCTGACTTCGCTGGCGAGATTTCGATGACACCGATGACCTGACCTCGGACAGCCAGCGGGAGATAGGCGCGCGTGCCGTGGATGACTGCTTCTTCAGATCCCGCCACCCGGCCGACGATGGAGCCCCCTATCGACACCGGTCCCTTGACTCCAGTTATGTCGGTCAGCTGCATGAATCCGTGATCGACGAGCCAGATCGAAACGGATTTGGCCATGCCCAGATCGATCATCACCTCCGCCGCCAAGCGACCAAAGCGCTCCGGTGGGCAGCCATCTAATCGGGTGATCAGCCTTCCGGCGACTCGCTCTCCGACCCGGGCTGTGGACACCAGCCTTTTATAACTAGTCCCGACGATCGGCGGGTCTTCAGGACAGCTTTCCGCACGTCACTGTTGGCAAGATTCCAAAGGCCTGACCCAGCATCACGGCCAGATCGGCCCGGCTCAGCAAACTATCGAGAGGTAGCTCAACTGTGGGACAGTCGTTGGCGAGACCGAGCACCCGTAGCTGAGTCAGCGCCCATCCTGGTTCGGTTTCCCAGTATGGCGGCGGAGGCGGCATCACCTCGCCCTCCTCGGTGTCGGCATGAGCGTCGTCGTAGGCTTGCTGACGAACCGCCCAGACGAGCATCGTCATCACATCTCCACGGGTCAACGGCGGCTCCGGGCAATCGGTCCCTCCGCATGCCAGTTGGAGGGCAACGACTGAGGCCATGATTTCAGGCCCCGGATCGGGCGGTGGTCTCACCGGAACCAGAACCCGCGCCAGGCTGGCGATCCATGATGCGGCGTCGAGATTGCTGGCAGCCAGGGCAGGGCATACCGCGGCCCCCCATTCGTCGCATGAGGCGAGGGCGCCGGCAGTGACTAGACGATGAAAGACAGGTTCAGCCGCCAGGCCGTCATCGTCGGTAAACGAGCCTGCAA
Source organism: Acidimicrobiia bacterium (assembly GCA_036556085.1). GTDB lineage: Bacteria > Actinomycetota > Acidimicrobiia > Spongiisociales > ZC4RG35 > JACCTH01. The sequence goes on from DATBKE010000123.1 coordinate 47,912, forward strand.
ATCCGGCGGTCAGGTTCTCGATCGCCGGCGCCGACCGATACGCCCGCCGCAGGGCCGGATAGGGATCGATGGCTCCAACCCCCGGCCGGTGGAGCTCGAAGTGGAGGTGAGGGGGGCCAGGCTCGGCATTCCCGGAGTCTCCCACCCAGCCAATCACTTCTCCCGCGCTGACCCGACTGCCCGCGACCAGGTCGGGCCGGATGCCAGCACCACCCCCATCGTCGGTGCCGAAGCGATCGTTGTTGAGGTGGAGATACCAAGACGACCAGCCGTCATCGTGGGAGAGGATGAGCCAGCAGCAGTCGCCCGGGACATCGTGGATCGAGCTGATCGTTCCATTGGCCACGGCCACCACCGGGGTCATCTTTGGAGCCATGATGTCGTTGCCGGCATGAAGCCGGCTGCCACCGTCGCGGTCGGCTCCAAATGTGGAGATGACCGCCCCACCCCCGAGAACCGGCCAAAGCATCCGGTATCGGTACGCGCAGTAGCGGATTGGCTCGGGCGGGGGAGCAGGCACCGCCGGCGCCAATGGATCGACCGGAATGGCCGGGGCAGGGGCAGGCGGTGCAGGCCTCGAAACGGTCGGCCGGCAGGCGGCTTGTGCTGGGACCGCCGGCAGCACAGTTGCGACGACGAAACCGGCCAAGAAAAGCGAGATACCTCGCTTCCTCATCGGGTGGGCAGGCTACCGGTGCCGGGAAGGCATGGCTAGTACCACATTGCCTATTTCGTATTGTGCGTAGATCTACTAGTTGGGAGTGGCCATGAGCTCACTGATCGACCCGGAAGAGGCCGAGATCGGCGTTATCCACGAATTGGTGGACTTTTCTGGTGCCCATGTCCTCGAGGTGGGGTGCGGGGACGGACGCCTCACTTGGCGATACGCGCAGGAGACAGCCTCCGTGCTGGCGATGGATGTGAACGGGGAGAAGATCGAGCGAGCTGCGAAGGGCACCCCCGCCGCCCTCCGATCCAAGGTGGAGTTTGTGTTGGCGGATGTGTCCACGTTCGAGCTTCCCGCCGAGGCCTACGACGTTGCCATCCTCTCGCACTCGTTGTGATGCATCGACGTGGAGGGCGTGGTGCACGCCCTGAGACGGATTCATTTCTCCCTGCGTTCGGAAGGTGTTTTGCTCGACCTTCACCCACAGCCAGTGCACGCTGGGTTGGAGGTTTGGCGGGGAGGACGGGTCGAGCGCCTTGGCCGAGTCGAACAGGAGGATGACATCAAAGATATCCTCGAAGCTCGCGCTCGACTGGACTTAGTCGAAAGGGATGGCTGGTATGTCACCAAGAGCCAACGATTTTTTGACTTGCTCTCACACTTTCGTAGCACAGAGGAATGGCTCAAGTTCCAGGCAAGGGAGGGATACACCGGCGAAGTTTCGGACGATTTGCTCGCCTCGGCAGATCGGTTACTTGCTGGCGGCGACGGCGTGTTCGTCGTCCGCGAACCCATCCGGGCTTCACTACTGAAGCGCCTCCCGAGACTGCCAACCCCATGACAGGGCCCACGGCGACACCGACGATCGACTAGTAAAGCAAGAGCGTCGCCACGGCCAGGAAGCCGGCGAAACCGAGCAGATCGGTGACAGTGGTGAGGAAGAGATTGGAACCGAGGGCGGGGTCGAAGCCGGCTCGACGGAGGAGGAGTGGTATCCCCGACCCGGCGATGCCGGCGATCACCAAATTCGCCAGGGCGGCCACGGCCATGGCCACGCCGATACGAACCGGGCTCGGCCCCTGCCGGATTTCCTGCATGACAAATCCAAGAATCCCCGAGAGGAAGGCAATTGCCAGACCGTTTATCGCACCGATGGTCGCCTCTCTTGCCACCACCCGGGCATTGCCGCTTTGAGGGATCTCGTCCGCCGCCAGGCTACGGATGACGACGGCCAGGCTCTGTGCCCCAGCATCTCCCCCGATGCGGGCCACCAGCGGCATGAGTGCCGCCAGCACCACGAAGGAGTCCAGCACTTCGTTGAATTGGCTCACCGCCCACACCACGGAGGAGGAGATCAGCACATCGAACGCGATCCACGGGAGGCGAGCCCGCACCGAAGACCAGACGGGGCTACGTACGTTCTCAGTGACACCGGCACCCATGGCGGCGGCGAAATCCTCCGACGCCTCTTCTTGCACCGATTCGATGACGGCATCAGTCGTCACGACGCCCAAGAGCACTCCTCCGTCGCCGACCACCGGGACTGCCCGGATGTGGTACTGCGAGATGATTTCGTTGACCACGGACCGGTCGGCCTCGGCTCCAACCACGATCGGATCGGCCACCATCACCTCAGAGAGGCCACTTCCCGGGCGATTGAAGACCAGGTCACGGAAGGAAATGACGCCCTGTAAAACCCCCTCGTCGTCGGTGACATAGACGTACGAGAGATCGTCGAGCTCCTCTCGGAGCTGGCGGATTCGTTCGATCGCCTCCCCCGCATTCAATCCCAGAGGCAAGCGGGCCACATCGGTGGTCATCAAGCCACCGGCCGAGTCGGCCGGATAGGTCAGAAGCCTTCTGACCTCCGTGGCCGCCTCCACCGTCAGGAGGTCGATCAATGACGCGGCGGCTTCGTCGGAAACCTCGCTGAGCACATCGGCTGCATCCTCTGGAGTCATCTCCTCGAGCAATGCCACGGCCTCGGACTGAGGGAGATCTTCAAGTAGATCGGCTGCCACTTCGGTGTGGAGTTCCGCCAATACTTCTGCCGCCTCAGGCGCCTCGAGGTCGCTGATCAGTTCCGAAAGTGCTTCTTCGTCGAGCTCGCCGAGGATGGCGGCTGCCGCCCCGGGAGCAAGAGCAGCCAGCGCCTCCCACTCCTCACCGTGGGCGTCGAGGTACTCCTCGACAGCCTCCGGTTGACGGCGCGCCTGTGTCAGCAACAGACGGGCCAGCTGGCGGGGACTGCGGAGGCGGAGCTTCACCTCCTCAGGCTATTTCCCCCAAAGGTTCAGGTCTGGAAGGGACGAATCGCCTTCACCGTCACAGTGAAGGTTCCACCGGGGGCCTGGTAGGTGACCCGCTCGCCCTTCCTGGCACCGATCAAAGCCTGTCCGAGGGGTCCTGCGGGCGAGGCGAGAAGAAAGCCCGGCTCGCGATTCTCGGGGTTAGCGACGAAGTACTCCGACTCGTCACCATCGGAATCGACCACCGTGACGACGGAACCGATCTGTACGGAGCCGTCATAGGTCGGCTCCTCTACCTCGGCCTGGGCCAGAATCGCCTCCAGTTGCCGGATCCGGGCCTCCATTAGTCCCTGATCGTTTTTGGCGGCGTCATAATCACCGTTCTCCCGCAGGTCGCCGTGAGCACGAGCTTCTGAGAGCCTCACCTCGATGCTCCGTCGTCCATTGGTCTTGAGATCTTCAAGCTCGGCCGACAGCTTCTCGAAAGCCGAGGGCGTGAGCCAGGTCGTCTCGTCTGTCATTCGCCAAGGATAAACCCTGGTCGGCTCTTTCTCCCGGTCGCTCAGCCCACCGCCGAAGTGATCTGACGAAGCTCGCGCTTGAGATCGTTCACCTCATCGCGCAGGCGGGCGGCGTATTCGAATCGGAGCTCCTTCGCAGCCTGATGCATCTCGTCCTCAAGAGACATGATGAGGCGGGTGAGATCATCACCCTCGAGATTGAGCGGCTCCCGCTGGGTCAATTCCCGCCGGCGGCGATCGCCCGCAGTGGGCTCGGTGGCGACGAGATCGAGGATGTCGGACACCTTCTTTCTGATGGTCTGCGGATCGATGCCGTGAGCCTCGTTGTATTCCTCCTGCAGGCGGCGACGCCGATTGGTTTCGTTGATCGCCTGCTGCATGGATCTTGTGATCTGATCGGCGTACATGATTACCTGCCCGTCGACATTGCGGGCGGCTCGTCCGATGATCTGGATAAGAGAGGTCTCCGAACGGAGGAAGCCTTCCTTATCGGCGTCGAGGATGGCCACCAACGACACCTCGGGCAAGTCGAGCCCCTCTCGCAACAGGTTGATGCCTACCAGGACGTCGAACTCGCCGAGGCGAAGCTCGCGGAGGATCGAGATTCGCTCCAGGGTGTCGATCTCGGAGTGGAGATAGCGCGCTCGTACGCCCATCTCCAGGAGATAGTCGGTGAGGTCCTCGGCCATCTTCTTGGTAAGGGTGGTGACCAGGATTCGTTGATCGGCCAAAGCTCTGGTGCGGATTTCCTCGAGAAGGTCGTCGATCTGGCCCTTGGTAGGGCGAACCACCACCTCGGGGTCGACCAGACCGGTGGGGCGGGCGATCTGCTCCACCACCTGCGTGGAGCGGGCAAGCTCGAATTCGGAGGGAGTAGCTGACAGGAAAACCACCTGGTTGGCCTTCTCGAGCCACTCGTCAAAGCGAAGCGGGCGATTGTCCATGGCGGAAGGAAGACGAAACCCGTGCTCGACCAGCATCTGCTTGCGACTGTGATCACCCTCGTATTGCCCGCCAATCTGGGGCACAGTGACGTGAGACTCATCGATGATCGTCAGGTAATTGTCGGGAAAGTAATCGAGCAGTGTGTACGGGGGCTCCCCTGCGCGGCGGCCATCGAGGTAGCGGGAATAGTTTTCGATCCCTGTGCAGAACCCCACCTCGCGGATCATCTCGAGGTCGTACTGGGTCCGCATTCGCAGCCGTTGCGCTTCCAGCAATTTGCCTTTGCCCTCGAGTTCGGCGAGACGGGCCGCGAGCTCTTCTTCGATTTGAAGTGTGGCTTTCAACATGCGCTCGCGTTCGGTGACATAGTGAGTGGCGGGAAAGATCACGATCTCCGAGAGATCCTCAATCACCTCTCCAGTAATCGGGTTCATGCGCAGGATCTTCTCGACCTCGTCTCCGAAATAGGAGAAGCGCACCACTGTCTCTTCGTAGGCGGGCATCACCTCGAGGGTGTCGCCCTTGACCCGGAACTTGCCTCTGATGAGGTTCACCTCGTTGCGTTCGTAACCGATGTCGACCAGGCGTCGGATGGCATCGCCCATCGGATACTGGACGTTGCGGAAGAGCCGGAGCAGCTGGCCCTCGTACTGCTCGGGGGAGCCGAGCCCGTAGATACAGGAAACCGAGGCGACAATGATCACGTCGTCGCGCACGAGCAGCGCTGAGGTCGCCGAGTGGCGGAGGCGATCGATCTCGTCGTTGACGGTGGCGTCCTTCTCGATGTAGGTGTCGGTCGAGGGGATGTACGCCTCCGGCTGGTAGTAGTCGTAATACGAAACGAAGTACTCGACGCGGTTATGGGGGAAGAACTGACGGAACTCGTTGGCCAGCTGGGCCGCCAGAGCTTTGTTGGGTGCAATGACGATCGTGGGCCGCTGCACCGCCTCGATGGTCCAGGCAATGGTGGCGGACTTGCCTGAGCCGGTGATTCCGAGGAGGGTTTGGAACCGGTCTCCACGGGTGATTCCCTCGGCCAGGGCCGCGATCGCTTTGGGCTGGTCTCCGGCCGGATCGAAATCCGAACGAACCTTGAAAGGGGGCACGGAGGGGAGTGTAAGGAAGGGCGGTGACAAGCCTCCTCCCGTTCTCCCCCCAGCGAAGCGTCGGGGGGGTGCCGGCGAGGGGGTGCTTCTAGGCCGCTCTTGCTCGATCCTTGCGCCGATGCCGATTCGATCGTCGGATGCGTTCGGGAGGCTTACTCCAGAAGCCCTCTTCGCGAATTCGGCGGCGGACAGATCGGGGATAGCGGTGCTCGTTGATGGCGTGAGCCACCTGAGTGAAATTGTCGGCGAACATTTTGAAACTGCTCCTTCGGTCGCGCTCAATGGATGAACCCCCGGACAGGGGTTGTGGTTGCAGCTAGCCGAGGAGCATTTCCCCGGCGAAGGGCTGGGTGCCTGTGATCATCGGTCCATTCATTTGTCGGCACCTCCTTTCGTGCTCGGGGTGGTATGCGCAGGCGGCAACGTAGACCGATCTCGTTTGTCGAGTCAAGGGATTTAGATTCGACGCATGGACCCGGCTGAGCGTCTCGCCTACGTTGCCTCTGCCCTGTCTCTCGGGTCGGTCGAGCGGCATTTGTTTCTCTGTGCAGAACAGAAGACTCCGAAGTGCGCTCCCTACGAAGTGACGTCCGAGGTCTGGCGATATCTCAAGGGACGGCTCAAGGAACTCGACCTTGCCTCTGCGCCGCCGCCGTGGGGCGGGAAGCCGGTCATGGAGCCCTTTCCGGTGCCACCGGGTGGGGGCCGAGTGCTGCGCACCAAAGTGGATTGCCTAAGAATCTGTGAGAGCGGCCCCATCGCCGTCGTCTACCCCGAGGGGACCTGGTATCACGGAGTCACGGTCCCGGTGATGGAGCGCATCATCACCGAGCACCTCATCGGCGGCACGCCGGTCGAAGATCATGTCTTCGCGCGAGGGCCGCTGAACCCGCCATGAGCTGGCTGCGACGGGGCCTTTGGGCCGCCGCCCTATGGCGGCTTTTTGGACCCATCGTCCCGCTTCCCTGGCCCCGTCCCCAAAAACATCCCTGGCGGATTCCGGCGCGCACCATGTTCGCTGGTGATCGCGAGCTCTCAATCCGCGAGGTCGGGCCCGTCGATGGTTCGCCTCTGGTCTTGATACATGGCTTGGCCGGCTCGTCGATGGCCGAGTGGTACAAGGTGGCTCCGCTTCTGTCCGACCGTTTCCGGGTGCTGATGATCGACCACCGCTCTCATGGGTTGTCGATGGCGGATAAGGGCCGCTTTGAGATTGCCGATGTGGCCGATGACATCGCCGCGATTCTCGACCAGCTCGAGACCGGCCCGGTGGCCTTGGTCGGTTACTCGATGGGCGGGGCCATTGCCCAGGCATTGGCCCATCGCCACTCGGATTTGGTCAGCCGCCTGGTCCTGGTGGCAACACTGTCCCATCATCCCCGAGGATGGCGAGAGCTCCGTCAGCTGGGCGCGCTGCTCACCCGGGCCTGGGAGCGAGCCACCGGCACCGGGACGCCGGAGGTGAGGAGCGGCTACCTATTGGCCTCGGGAGCCGTGGAGAGGGAGCACGGACGGTGGCTTTGGGAGGAGACCCAACGTCGTGATCCAGACGCGGGAGCCGAGGCGAGTTGGGCGCTGCTTCGTTTTGATTCCCGGGCCTGGTTACCGACGCTGGGAGTGCCCACGCTGGTAGTCATTCCTGAACGCGACCAACTCATCCCTTCCGATTGGCAGCGGGGAATGGCGCGCCTCATCCCCCATGCGGAAACGGTCGAGGTAGTCGGCGGGCACCACGAAATACCGTGGTCGCACGCTCGACTACTCGCCCAAAGAATCGAAAGTTTTCTGGCTGCCGAGACCGGCTAGTTCAGATGGGTTCGTTAGAGAAGTAGCGCCAAGCGACAAAAGCGATCCCGGCAATCGTCAGGATCAATAGAAGCTTCTTCATCCCTTACCTCCTGCATTGAGGATAGTTGTAACCGCGGGGCTGGTTTCCTGCTATCCGGATCACTTCCCGTAGGCTCGCGAAATGAAACCGAGATACTTGGTGGTTTTGGCGTGGCTCCTGGCTGCCTGTGTCAGCGGAACGGGGACAACCACCCTGGGAACGTCGACCACCCAGCAGGAAATGACCACCACGACCGAGCAAACGACCACCACTGAGCAAACGACCACTGCTCCCTCGACGACCGCCGCGGTCACCACCACCGCTGCCGCTCAGAACCTCATTCGAGTAGAGGGAGGGGTGAAAGTCGAGGGGCCCGACACGATCAGTGTTGCCCAGGGAGAGGTCGTCAGCTTCCAGGTCGTAGCCGACGTCGCCGATGAGGTCCACGTCCACGGCTTCGATCTCCTCTTTGAGACGGTTCCCGGCGAGCCGGTTGTCGTCGAGTTCACGGCCGATGCCACCGGAATCTTTGAAGTCGAGTTGGAGGAAAGTCACCTCGATTTGGTGAATATCGAGGTCACGCCTTGAACTCATCATGATTCGGATCCCGTTCCTGGGACACGGGATCGGGGGCCGGCTTGACCTCCCCGTCCCAGTCACCTATTTCGCGGCCGGAGCGGCAGTGGTCCTTATTGTCACCTTCGTCGCTCTAGCCGCGCTGTGGACCAAGCCACGGCTCCAGGGAGGACCGGGGGGCGAGGCACGAGGGATGCGGCCCCCGATGGCTCTGCTTCGCTGGGTCGGCCTGGCCGGATTCTTATTGGCGGTGCTCGGCGGAATCTCGGCGCTGGTGACCGGCCAGGACTCCACCGGGACCCGAAATATCGCTCCGGTGTTGCTGTGGGTCTTCTTCTGGCTCGTGGTGCCCTTTGCCTCGGTCCTGTTGGGCAATCTCTACACGGGAGTCAATCCCTGGCGCACGATTTCTCGCTGGCTCGGAATCGGCGAGCGAGAGACGGATCGCCCTCTCCAGCGGTTGGGGGTGTGGCCGGCGGCCATCGGCCTTGTGGCTTTTGCCTGGCTCGAGCTCGTCTATCCCGAAAGCGCCCTCCCGAGCACGATCGCCATCGCCGCCCTCGCCTATTCGATCTACCTCGTGGTTTTGGTGTCCCGGTTCGGGCGGGAGTCGGCCCTGGCGTCTTTCGACATCTTCACCCCCTACAACCGCCTCTTCTCGAGCATTGGACCGTGGGGGAGAAGCGAAGACGGCCGCCTGGTCAGGCGGAGATGGCTCCATGCCCTTCCGACGATCCCGGAGTGGAAGGGCTTGGCGGCCTTGCTGGTGGTGATGATCGCCACCGTTAGCTTCGACGGGCTTTCTAATACCGTCGGCTACGAAGCCGTCACCGGCAGCTTCGGGATGTCGATCGCCGGCCGGACGCTCTATCTCGTGGTGGCCTGCTTGCTCGTCGGTGTCGCCTATTACCTCGCTTGTTGGGCGGCAGCCCGCCTAGCTGGCGACGCGGAGATGACGACACGGCGCGTCGCCTCCAGATTTGCCCACACTCTGGTTCCGATCGCCTTTGCCTACAGCTTTGCTCATTACTTCACGCTCATCATCTTCGAAGGGCAGGGCATCCTGTCAGCGGCCGCCGATCCGTTTGGGTTGGGCTGGGACCTGTTCGGGGCCCGCGACTACAAGATTGACTTCTTTCTCGGAGCGATTCCCGTTTGGTACATCCAGTTGGCGACGATCATCGCCGGCCACATCGCCGGAGTGGTGCTGGCCCATGATCGCGCCCTGGCGGACTTCAAGGGGGTCGGGGCGGTTCGCTCCCAGTACGCAATGCTGGTGCTGATGGTTCTCCTGACCGGGCTCGGTCTTTTCATCCTGGCCGGTTAAGAGCGAGCTTTCCGAACCCAGGGAAGAGTTCCGTTGTAGCGGATGTTGCGGAAATTCTTCCAGAGGCGCTTGCGATCGACGCAGACGATCGAGCTATCGACCGGAGCGCTCGATCCGAGATAATCGGCCAGCGAGCGCAGGGTGTGCTCCCACATCTTGTTTTCGGCTCGACTGCCGAAGGCCATCATCCCGGCTTCGTAGAGGGGATCGTTTGTGCGGATAAGAAGCTGGACCTGGGCGATGGTTCCCGCCGCCTCGTCCTCGTAGGCACTGAAGGTGATGAAGCCCGCGAACGGATGGCCCTCCGGCGTCATGTAGCTGAAGGAGGTGTCATCCGAGTAGAGCACCAGGACCCCCGTCGAGAGCGGCACCGGTCCCTGATTCGACTTGATCAAGCCCACCTCGCCCGGCTTGATCCCCGTCACCGGCGCGTAGAACCGTGAGTTGGATGGCCAGAACCTTCCATATTCGGCTTTCCAGGTGGCGATGATTTGCTCGGGCGTCTTGTTCGGAATCGCCACCTTGTAGGTCTTCTGCCATAACTGGCCAAATCCCTGCTGGGGGCCGGTCAGGCGGCGGCCCTGGACGCGCCCGGTATTGAAGTCCGCGGGCGAGTCGCCGATCTCGAGATGCTGGCGAGGTGGCGACCAGTTGGCGTCGTCTTTGCGTTGATCCATAGCTTTCTTCCTCAGGTCGTAGCGAGGGCTGAAGCCTCGTTGTCGTAAATTCCGATCGCCTCATCGAGGCGAGTGAGGGAAAAGATCTCCCGGTAGTGGTCGCTCAACCCGTAGGCCCCGAGGGACTGGCCCTTGCGTTGAGCGCGGATCAGAGTGGTGACGAGAAGCCCGATCCCCCCTGAATTCATGTAGTCGAGCTTCTCGAAATTGAGAAGCACCGACTTAACCCCGGGCCGATCGGCGTCCTCGTAGGCCTCGGTCAGCACTCCCTCTCCGAAGGCCGTCAATTCTCCGGCGATGTCGATCACCCGGACTGTTTCCTTCGGTGCCCTGACCGACATCGCGATCCTTGACTCTGGCATTTGGTTGGTTCCTCCTCACCTGGGGCGCTAGCTGACTGCGAGCGCCTGCGGTTCCGTTTCGTAAAGCGTCATGAAGTCGGCCAATCGTGTGATCTGAAAGATCTCCTGGTAATGCGGGCTCAATCCCCAAGCTCGCAACGATCGACCCTCCGCCCGCGCCTTGGCCAACAAGGTGACGATGACCGCTATTCCGGTTGAATTGATGTAGTCGACGTCGCGGAAGCTCAAGACCACCGGGCTTCCCTGGTCCCGACCGGCGACGGCCTCCTGATACGCGGCGGTGAGTGGATCGCCGGCGTTGCGGTCAATGTCGCCGACGAGATCGATCACCGACCCCCCGTCCTCTTGCCGGACCGTCGCCGAGAATGGTGTTCCTGGCATCTCAGTCTCCTCCTCGAGACATCTCTAACTCGATTACATGGTGATGACCGTCGACGCTGGTGCGCATGGCGTCGACCATTCGCTCGATTAGGAAAAGCCCCCAACCCCGCGGGCTCTGCTCTCCGGCGAGCTTGGCCTCGATGTCGGGAACCACAGGAGCCCCAATTGGCTTTCCGCCTCCCTGATCCCGAATTCTGACCAACAGCTTTTGGGCGTTGGCGAGGAGGTCGATCTCGATCAGCAACGCTGGATCCCCCTTGTTCCCATGCTCGATGGCGTTCATCGCCGCCTCGGAGACAGCTGTCTTCAGCCGCTCCAACCGCTCTCCTGAGAAACCGAGCCCCACTGCGACTTCGGCGACGGCGTCCATCGCTTTTCGTTCGTTGCCCGAGGCGGAGGGGAACTTGAAGCTGGCGATCGAACCTGGCTCGTCGCCGAACGCCGTGGCCGACTCCAAGGCCGACGAGAGACGACGAACCGTGACCATGGTCACGTCGTCTTCCTGTTCCCGGTCGAACCCTTGAAAGCGGTGAAGCTCGTCGAGGATGGCAGAGATCAGGTCCGGGCCTCCCTCATGGCCGCCGACCAGCTTTTGCAGTCGGGCGAACCCAAACATGTCGCCGTCGGCGCTGTGCGCCTCGACGATGCCGTCGCTTGTGAGAAGCATTGTCTCTCCGAGCTCCACCCGGGCCGTGAGAACTTCGTAATTCATATCGGGCAGGAGCCCTAGCGGCATCCCGCGCGCCCTGAGCTCCGTCACCCCTGAAGCGGTTCGCACGTAAGGGAGGTTGTGGCCGGCGTTGGCGTACACAAGTTCGCCGGTCTCGGTATTGAGGACCCCATACAGACAGGTGACGAACATGGCAGGGGGGATCTCGGGGATCAACGAATTATTGGCCCGGAATAGAACCTCGCCGGGGTCGTCGGTGTGGGCCGCTACGCCCCGCAACGTGGTTCGAGTGGTGGCCATGACCAGCGCGGCGGGAACGCCCTTGTCGGTGACGTCGCCGATCACCAGTCCGATGCGATCGCCCGTGAGGGGGATGAAATCGTAGAAATCGCCGCCGACCGCCCGGGCCGATTGGTAGTAGGCCTCGATGTCCCAGCCCGCGAGGCGCGGAAGCTCTTTCGGGAGCAACGTCTGCTGGATGAGCGAGGCCACTCTCAGCTCCTGGTCAATTCGCTCCCGCTCCTTGGCCTCGGCCTCTTGTTGACGGACCAGTTGCGCGACCCGGATCGCCGGCGCCACCTGTCCGGCCAGTCCGGCAAGGAGCTTGCGATCATCCGTTGAATAGGGTTGATCGGAGAGGCGCCGTCCCAGGTTCAAGGTCCCGATGAGATCGCCCTGAGCTATGAGGGGAACGATGAGCTGCACGCCCTGGGCGCGGATTTCTGAGAGCGCGGGCGATTCCAGATTGATTCGCTCCACCTCGATCGGGCCCCCGGTCGCAAGCAGGAAGGTGAAGAGCGGATCATGGTCATCAATCGGGACGGCCTCGACGACATCGGTCGGCGTCGACGGGAATCCGGAATCCGTCTGCTGCCTTCTCTCCCCCCTGCGCAACCGTCTCAGGTTCTTCACAGCCATCGTTACGACATTCCTATCGGGTGGGCGTTCCGTAAGCGTTACGGCTCACGGGGCGTATTGTTACGAGTCGCGGGCAATCGCCAAACTTTCGCCATCCCACCGCCCAGATTGACTTCGACCAACCCCTCTCTCCAATTCTTTCTCCTGGGGCCGCCCCGCATACTGGTTGCCGGCAAACCCTTGCGCGTCGATACCAGGAAGGCGGTAGCGCTGGCCTGCTACCTCGTCTCCGAGAGCCACGAGCCGACGAGGGACGAACTGGTCGCCCTTCTCTGGCCCGAACTCGACGAGGGACGGGGGCGAGCGGCTCTTCGGCGCACAATGTCAGCACTGCGCACCGGTCTTGGAGGCGGCGCCCTCATCGCTGATCGAGATCGAGTGTCGCTCAATCTTCTCGACGCCTGGATCGACATCAGGGAGGCCGAGAACCTGAGCCGCCTCACCCATGAGCACACGGTGGATCAGGTCTGTCCGCAGTGCGCGTCGCCACTCGGCTCGGCAGTTTCGCTCCACAGAGGATCTTTTCTTGACGGCTTCTATCTGCGAGATGCGGCCGAGTTCGAGGAGTGGCAACGATCTCAGGCCGAGATGCACCGGAGGAATTGGCGAGAGCTTGTCAGTCGTTGGGGCTTGGCCCTAGCCAGCGCTGGGCGTTTCACAGAAGCCGAGGCGGCGGTTAGACGCCGTCTCCTGGCCGACGCTCTTGACGAGGTGGCCCACCGGCAGGTCATGCAGTTCCTCGTGTGGAGCGGAGACCGGGTAGGCGCGCTTCGCCAGTACCGAGAGTGTGCCGCCGTGCTCGATCGCGAACTCGGCGTGTCGCCGCTGCCGGAAACGCGTCAGCTTTACGAAATGATCATGGAAGGAACCGAGCCCCTTCCTCCGACGGGGAGGGTGGAGACGAGGCCAGTGTCCCGGGAGAGGACAGAGGTTCCAGCCCTGAGCCCGATCATCGGTCGCCAGCGGGAACTCGATCAAATGAGCGCCGCTCAGGGAAGCCTGATCCTCGAAGGCGATGAAGGCATCGGCAAGAGCCGGCTGCTCGACGCGTGGCTGGAGAGCCAGGCAGTGCCAGTAGCCCGCGCCAGCACGACACCCGGTGTCGAAGGAGTGCCCTACCTGGCGATCCGGGACCTGCTCACATCCGCCCTGCCTTTTGCGGAGGGAATTCCGCCGGCCATCGCGGGAGAGGCAACGAGGCTCTTGCCCCAACTCGCCGAGGCCGGATTTCCGCAACCGACGGCGTCCGATCTCGGTCCGGGCGCGGCTGCGCACTTCCACGCCGGCGTTGTCGCCGCACTCCACCATCTTCTTCGAGGGGGCTGGCTGGTCGTGGACGATGCCCAGTGGCTCGATATGTCATCACTGGCAATCCTCAACGTCTTCCTCACCCACCCCGAGCCCAAGGGTGCCCGGCTGATATTGAGTTGGAGACAAGATGAGGTCGACGCTTCCCAGCCCTTATCAGTCCTGCTCCGGCGGCTCGAGCGGGACGGGGAAGTAGCGCGAATCCGCCTGGGGCCTCTGGACGATTTGTCCTCGCGCCAGCTGCTCGACAACGGGCCGGGCCAGCACCTCAGCGAATCGGAGGCGAGAGAGATCCTCGCTCGAGCGCAGGGCAACCCCCTCTTCCTGATCTCTTATCGCGATGCGGCCGGTTCCGATCGCGCTGACCTACCGCGCGACCTGGAACGGCTGGTGGAGATTCGGCTGGATCGCCTGACCGAGACTTCCTGGCAGGTGTTATCAGCCGCCAGCGTGCTCGGGGCGGAGGTAGAGGCCGGCGTGCTGCAGAGCGTCAGCGGGCGGGGGGACGAAGAGATGGTTTCAGCGATCGAGGAACTCATCGCGCAGGGACTGATGATCGAGAACCAGAACGGAGTTGCCTTTACTCACGACGCAGTGCGAAGGGCAGTCCTTCAGCGCCTATCGAAGGCGCGGACGAGGATTCTTCATGGTCGGGCAGCCGATGCCCTGACGGGACCGATGCAGACGGCAGCGCGGGCCTGGCATCTCGAAGCGGCCGGCCGCACCGCTGATGCCGCCTCCTCCCATTTCGAAGCCGGCCGGGAAGCAATCGACCTCCACGCCTACGAGGTTGGGAGCGTCCACCTGCGAGCCGCAGCCGCCTTGGGTTACCCAGATCGGGATCGGCTCGGGCTGTTGCTGGGAGATGCGGCTGTTCGTTTGGGCGACTACGGCGCCGCTCTCGCCGCCTTTGCCACGGTGAAGGAGGGCCCGGCCACCGAATATCGGATCGGAGGCGTATATCAGCGGCTTCGCCGATGGCCGTTGGCGCAAGCCTCGCTCGAACGCGCCGCGGCGCTCGATCCACCGCCCGACCTCTCGAACCGCATCACTGCTGATCGGGCGGTTGTCGCCCATCACCAGGGAGACGATGTGGCCGCCGAGGAACTGGTCAGGCTGGCTCGCCAGGAGGCGAAGACAAGTGGCGACCTCGCCGGGTTGGCGCAGGCCGCCAACCTATCGGGCATGCTGGCTCCGAACCCGCGGGTAGCAATCAGCCGGTTGAAGAAGGCCAACGCCATCGCCCACGAGACGGGTCGGGCTGAGCTGGTGGCTGCGACGTTGAACAACCTTGGATTGGCATATCGAAGAGCTGGAGATCTGCCCGCTGCGATCGAGGCTGGCGAAGCAGCCTTAGCCGTCCTCGAGCGAGTTGGTGATCGCCACCAGCTCGCCGCCCTCCACAACAACCTTGCCGACACCTTGCATCAGGCGGGCCGCGGTGACCTTTCCCGGGCTCACCTCACCGAATCGGTGCGATTATTCGCCGACGTTGGCCTTGAACCGGGGACATTTGAACCGGAGATCTGGAAACTGTCGGAATGGTGACAGTCGTTGCCCATCTCGGCGGAATCGATGAGATCGGGATCTTCGTCGTCCCGGCCGTGCTCGCGGTTCTTGCCCTCCGCTGGGCCGAGCGCAGAGCCCAGCGGCGAGCAGCGGATGAGGAGGCCGAGAAGACAACCCGCAAGTAGGCCCGTTTAAGCTCACCGGCCGATGACCCTCTCGGCAGCAGCTTCGGCCCTGGGTGCTCCAGAAGCCATCGTCAAGCGCTCCGCTGAGGCCCGGGCCAAGGCCAGCGGAGTCTCAGTCGACGAGATCCTGGCGGCCTGGGCAGGGGGAGAAGCCGTTACCGCCGCCCCTCCTCCCGCCCCTCCGGTCGAAGAGGTTGAGGTGCCCGAGCCCAGCCCGACCCCCTCGCCACCTCCTGCGCCGACACCAGCGTTCACCCCGCCGGTGCCACAGGTCATCGAGCTCGAGGAGGAGCTGGTCGAGGCCCGGCCCCTGCGTGAACGAATTTCGGTCGCCGGCCGGGTGGGATTCTGGTCAGGCGTTCTCCTTGGGGTCCTGGGTCTGCTGGCGGCATCCCCGTGGACTTTGCCCAATGCTTCGGTCATCGGCGAGGAGGGGGATTTCAGCCCCGCCTTGATCCTGGAACGGGGTCGGCTCGTCCTCGTGACCGCTCTCTTCTCCGTGTTGTTCGGAGCGATCGTGGCGTCGCTTTCCCGCACCCTTGCCGGCTGGGTGCAAAACGGCGGCGCTCTCGCCGGCCGCGGTCGCACCAGCGCCCTGATCGGTGCAGTGCTGGGCGGGGTTCTCGGGCTCGGCGCCGGTGCGGCCCTGGCTTCGTTCGGTCAACCGGTCGAGAACACCCCGGAACTGATCGAGCTCCCGGTGGTGGCGGCGATCTTCGTCGTGATGATCGGCGGCGGCGTCCTGGGATGGATCGTGGCGGTGGTGGTGCAAGTCCTCGGCGTCCCGGCACGGGTCGGCGACGAGGAGAGCGAGGAAATGACGAGGGTTCAGTCGCGGCTGACCGGCGCCATCGCGGTTCCGCTGGCGGGCCTTCTCGCCCTCGGATTGCTGGTGCTGCCGCTGGCCATCGTCCTCATTCGATCCAACCATCTCGCCTCCGGAGGTGCCGCCATCCTGGCCATCATCGCCTCGGCCAGCATCCTCGCCATTGCCTCCCTCTCGGCCTCGCGACCCGGGATGCGCATTTCCCGAGGGGAGTTTCTATTGGCCTTGGGGGGGATCGGGATCGTGGTCATGATCGTGTTCGCGGTGATGCTGGCAAGGAACCCCGATGCCCTACACCAAGATGAGGAGGCTACGGCGACCGAAGAGACGGTGGCAGGCGAGGAATCCGCCGAAACGACCGCGGCAACGACGACGCCCTAGGCGTCTTCCAACGCCAGCGCTCGCAACACGCCGTCCACCCGTTCCCAGGTAACGAAAATCGGACTGCCATCGCGCATGTGCTCGCGCAGATGACTCAGGGGATAGGGGTAATCACCATCCGGTACCGGCTCGAAAGTGAGCTCATCGCCTTCGACCAACAGGGTGAACGAGTTCACCTCGCTCAGGGTGCCGTCGACCGCGATCACAACGCCCATCGCAGTCCCCGAGTTCGAGGTGCAGGCCAGGAGAACGAAGGCGGCCAGACCGGCCGCTAGGGAACGGTTCGCAGCTCTTCTTCGATCTGGTCCCACCGCTTCTCCTCCGATGCCCATCGGAACCAGATAACGGCCATCAAGATCCAAAAGTAGACGGTGCCGCCGATCTTCATGATCAACCCGGCAATGGTTTGGTCCGCCACCGCGGTGAGCCCGAAAGCGAGCGACGCATCTCCGTAGGCCGGATAGATCGGGACGCTGGAAAAGGTGAGAAAGCTGGCGGGGATGGTGGGGAGGATCGAATTGAGGAAGAGATATACAAGTTGCATCGGCGGGGTGATACGCGGAATCACCGTTGCCGGGGAGACCACGGGCAGCCACATCAGCACCGCCGATCCAAAGAGGAAGGCATGAATCAAGAAATGCGCGAGCTCGTTGCGCAGCGACAAGGCCACCGCCTCCGGCCAGTGGGTCGCCACCATGCCCAGATTGAAGATGGCGAAGGCGGTCACCGGATGGGCAAGTCGTTTGAGCCAGGGACGCACCCAGGGATGGCCGAAGAGGCGGTCGGCCAGCTGCCGGTTGAGACCCAAGATCATGAGCGGGGGAGCAAAGAGGGTGATGACCATGTGGTCGACCATGTGAACCCAGTAGAGACTCGTCTCGGCGAGGTCGTGAAAGGGCCAGGAGGAGACGATCCACAAGAGGCCAAGCCCGGCATAGAAGCTGGTCCATTGCGTTCCCGTCGACCCAACCAAGGTGGGGCCGAGGTGGGGCCGGATCCGAACCTGGAGCCACCAGTAGGTAAGTCCGATTATTCCCAGGATCAACACCACGTCGAGGTGGAGGTGAAAAGCGGGGAGTGGTGCCATTAGCGACTAGCGGCGAGAACTCCGAATGAGATCAACACCACGGCATAGAGGGAAAACGCCAGGGCGAAGCCAAACGTGAAGAAGCGGCTGACCGCCGCTTTCTCATAACGAATATGCATGTACCAGCCCACGACGATGGCGAACTTGAGAAACGCCAGGACCAGCAGGGCGGCGGTGTTGATCCAACCCAACTGGACTGCGTCGTTGATGTAGAAGAGCCCTACTTCGATAGCGGTAAGGACCGCGAGGCCGATCGCGATCTTGACGTATTGGGCCGGGGTGGGATGAGCGACGTCGTGTTCGTCGGCCATGGGCTAGGAAGCTCCCGGAACGGCAGTGAGCAAGTAAACGACGGTGAAGATCACGATCCAGATGATGTCGACGAAGTGCCAGTAGAGACCAACCAGTTCGAGGTTGAGGTACTGGCGATTGGTCAACCCCCCCATGCGCTTGGACAGGCCAAAGAGCGACAACAGCATGATCACCCCGATGGCAACGTGAGTGCCGTGGAAGCCCGTCAAAACGTAGAAGGCCGATGCAGAGGGATTCGTGGCGAGGGTCATGTTCTCGAGGGTGATGAACTCGGTGAATTCGAAGACCTGACCGGCGAGAAACACCGAGCCCAGCATGGCGGTCGCCAGAAGCCAGGTACGGGTTGCGCCCTGATCTCCGCGGCTGAGGGCGTTATGGGCCAGGACCATCGTTAGTGAGCTCATCAAGAGGACGAAGGAGCTGACCGAGGTGAATGGGATGTCGTAGATCTCAGAAGGCTTGGGGCCCGTCGCGAATTCCCGCCCGACGTACAGGAGATAATTGGTGATGAGGGCTCCGAAGAAGAGAAATTCGGAGCTGAGAAACGCCCACATGGCCAGTTTGCGGTTCTCGACCCCGGTTGACTCGTGAACGTCCTGGTGAGGGCTCTGGGCCTCGTGAGCGGCGGCGGTCAATGGGCCTCCTCGAGGGGCTCAGAACCCCAGCCGATCAGTGCGGCGAGGGCGATCACCACTCCCAGCACGATGAGGGCCTTGCCCGCGATCGAGCGGTGGAAGATGATGCCGTAAGCGATCAGCGGCAGGCCCGCCGCCATCACGATCGGGAAGTAGCTGGGGTTGGGGAGATGAACTGGCTCGGGAGGGTTGACGCCGATTTCCTCGAGCCGCCCCACCTGTTCGTCGGCCTCGGCTTTGCGTATCGGCCGGCCAGTCTTGTCCTCGGTGTACTTCTGGTGCCAGAACTCGTCGAGGCCGTGGACGATCGGCACTTCGGCGAAGTTGAAGGCCGGAGTTGGATTCGGGATCGACCATTCGAGGGTGCGCGCATCCCACGGGTCCATCCCGGCGATTTCGCCCCGGCGCTTGGAGGTGCGGAAGTTGTAGATG
The DNA here is from genome assembly GCA_036556085.1 of Acidimicrobiia bacterium. Lineage (GTDB taxonomy): Bacteria > Actinomycetota > Acidimicrobiia > Spongiisociales > ZC4RG35 > JACCTH01. Next base: position 66,814 of record DATBKE010000123.1, read on the forward strand.
AAAACCAGCAACCCAATGGCAATGATGAAGGCCCCGACAGAAACGATCCGATTCCAGGTCTCGAGGCTGGGGTCATAGCGCCAGGTACGCCGGATCATCCCCTGCAGGCCCAGCCAGTGCATGGGAGCGAAGGTCATGTTGAAGCCGAGCATCCACAGCCAGAAGTGCACCTTGCCGAGACGGTCGTTCATCATCCGCCCGCTGATCTTGGGGAACCAGTAGTAGAGGCCGCCGAAGAGCCCGAAGATCGCTCCCCCGAACAGCACATAGTGGAAGTGAGCCACGATGTAGTAGGTGTCGGTTTGCTGCCAGTCGGAGGGGACGACGGCATGGGTGACGCCCGAAAGACCACCAATGGTGAACATGGTGAGAAACCCGATCGCAAACCACATCGGAGTCTTGAGCTGCAAGCGTCCGAGCCACATGGTCCCCATCCAGTTGAAGATCTTGACCCCCGTCGGTATGGCGATCGTCATGGTTGTGAGACCGAAGCCCACCTGCGCCACGGTGGTGATCCCCGAAGAGAACATATGGTGAGCCCAGACCCCGAAGCCGAGGAAGGCGATGCCGGCCCCGGCAAACACCACTGCTGCATAGCCAAAGAGAGGCTTACGGCTGAAGACGGGGATGATCTCGGAGACGATTCCCATGGCGGGAAGAATCAGGATGTACACCTCCGGGTGACCGAATAGCCAGAACAGGTGCTGCCACAAAATTGGATCCCCGCCGGCGGTGGCATCGAAGAAGAGCGTGCCGAACTGGCGGTCGAAGGTAACCATGAAGAGGGCGATGGCGATGATCGGCAGCGAGAACAGCAACAGAAAAGCGACTACCACTGTCATCCAGATGAACACCGGGACTCGCAGAAGCCGCATGCCCTTGGCTCGCAAGTTGAAGAACGTGACGATGAAGTTGACAGCGGAGATCAGCGAGGCGACCCCGAGGATCTGGAGGCCGAGGGCGGCGAAATCGATGGCCAGGCTGGGAGAGAACTCCTGGGCAGCGTTGGGTTGATACATGAACCACCCGCCGTCGGGGAGGGCGCCAAACGAACGGGCGTCGGAAGGGTCAAGGTTGCCCGGGATCCCGGGGACGACTCCTAGCGGCGGGGCGACGGCAGAAAACAGCAGACCCGAGTACAAGAAGATGCCGCCGAAGAGGAAGATCCAGTAGGAGAGGGCATTGAGGCGGGGAAAGGCGACATCGCGAGCGCCGATCATCAGCGGCAGCAGATAGTTCATGAAGGCCGACGACATCGGCATCACGACGAGGAAGATCATCGTCAAACCATGTGTGGTGAAGAGCCCGTTGTAGTCGGCCGCTGATAAGACATTGCTTTCGGCGGAGGCGAGGTGGATGCGGAGGAGGAGAGCTTCGGCTCCGCCGATCACGAAGAAGAAGAAGGCGGTGTAGCCGTACAGGATCCCGATCTTCTTGTGATCGACAGTGGTTAGCCACGACCAGAAACCGGTCTCCGCCCGCGGGCGGCGGAAGATGGTGGTGGCCTTTTCTGCAGCTGTCGTCATTCGAGAGTCTCCAGGAACGCGATGAGGGAATCTATCTCCTCCTGGGTAAGGCCCAGGTCGGGCATGTATGACCCGGGCTTGACTTCCGGGGGATTGGCGAGCCAGCGCGTCAGGTTCTCCGGTGAATACTCGAGATAGCCTCCGGCGATGGTGTCCCGGGACATGAAGTGGGTGAGGTCGGGCCCGCTGAATTCGTCGAGGGCCACCACGTTGAACGGGTCGACCGTGTGGCACTGTGTGCACCGATTGAGAAATACGTCGAGGCCCGCCGCCGCCTCCGATCCCTCGGTCGGCTGTGGGGCCGGCTCCTGCTGGGACGAGACCCACGAGGCGAATTCCTCTTCGGTCAGCGCGACCGCTCGAGCCCGCATCAACGAGTGCGAGAGGCCGCAGAACTCGGCGCACTGCCCGATGAATATCCCTGGTTGATCCGCCTGGAGGCGTAAGTGTGTCTCCTGCCCGGGGACGAGATAGCGCTTGCCGTTGAGGGCGGGAATCCAGAAGTTGTGGAGCACGTCCTCTGAGGTCATGGTGGCGCAAACTTCGCGGCCGGAGGGCATGACCAATTCGGTTCCGGTGACGACCTCCTCGAGGGGATAGCGGTATTCGAACCACCACTGGTGGCCGATCACCTGAACCGGATAAGCATCGGCCCCGCATTCGGTCAGGTCGGTGATTCCCCGCACGGTCGGGATGGCGATGGAAGCGAGGATCACCGCGGGGATGATCGTCCACATGATCTCCAGCTTGTTGTTGCCGTGGATCTGGCGCGGCTCCTTCCGTCCCGGGCGATCACGAAAGAGAAAAAGGGACACGACCATTGCGCCTTCGACCAAGACGAACACCACGGTCGCCACCCAGAACACGGGCCAGAAAAGGTTGTCGATCCGCTCGGCGAAAGGACCCTGGGGGTCGAGGGAGTTGAGGGGGGAATCAGGGATTCCGATTAACGAGCAGCCAGCGAGGGAGATGGCGAGCGCGGTCAGGACGAGGATTCGCCCGAGCTTCTTTCGGGGCGTCGGCAGCATCGGCGGGCATCATAGGTTGACGGTCCCCGGTTCCCGCCCCCGACGATTAGGCGCCGACCTCTGCCAGTGCCTCCTCGATCTCGCCCTCTCCGAGCGCTCCCTCGAAACGAGAGGACACCGTGCCCTGGCTATCCATAACGAACACCCATGGTTCGCTCGGCAGCCCCCAGGCAGACACGGCTCCGCTGATCCGGAGGTCCTCGAACGTCTCGGCATCGAGATTCTCGTAGATCTCGACATGTAGATAGTTGGCGTCGGGATGCTGGTCAGCCACGGCCTCGACCTGGTCGAGCATGGGACCGCAGGTCTGGCTGGTGCAGAAGGCGGGGCTAGCAAAGACGACGACGGTTGGACGACCGTTGGTGAGCGCCTGATCGAGAGACAGCTCATAAAAGGAAGGGTCGGGATCGGGGTCCGAGCTGATCTCGCTTAGTTCGTGTTCGGCTGTGGTTCGGGTTTCGATCGAGACCGCCGGATCTCCGATGCCCGGCATCGGATCCCCGCTACCGACGATGAATGAGGCTTGCATCGATTCGGTCATCCCCTGCGGGCGTAGCTTCACCCACCATGTGCCTTCTTGGTCGAAGGTGTCGCGGATCAGGTAGATACCGACCCGGTCCGGAACCGTCCAGAGGAACTCGGTGGAAACTTCTCGCTCCGTGCTGTCGGGGGCGATGAGAACGCCGCTGGTCTCGAGGTCGGGACTGGCCAGGAAGGCCGCGGTTTCGGAGTCAACCAGGCCGACCAGCAGCCGCTGCGGTTCGCCGACGTCGAAGGTCCCGGGAGCATTCGCAACCACGGCCAGCGGAGCGGGTCCGCGGCTGCAGGCGGCCAGGGCGGCGACAAAGAGGAAAAAGGCGAGCGTCCGACGCATGCGACTCGCAGGCTACGTTTTGTGAGGATTTACGCGGCCTGGGGCCGCGCAAATCCTCACAGTTCGGGGGCGACTAGCCGTTGACGGAGCGGTCGTACTCCGCGATGTATCCCTTGAGCTGGGCGAGAGCATCTGGTTCCAAGTTCGGCGACATGACGCCGTCTCGTTCTACGTAGACCTGCTCGATGGCACCGGGATGCTCGGTTCCGAGCCAGGTCAGGAATTTCCCGAAGACATTGGTCCCGTAATCGTCGTAGTTGAAGTTGTGGACCAGCGACGTGATCTGCCCTTCCTCGACCAGGAACAGAATGCTTCCTGCGACCGGCGTGTGCCCGACGATCCGGGAGAGATTGGTCTCCAACACGTAGTCGCAGGTGACGAGTGTTGCCCCCGGTTTGTTGGTGCATTCGAATGGCTCCCACTGAGCGTCGTAGACACGGAGTGCTTCGAAGCCCTGTGCGAGTTCGTTCCGATTCATCCTCGGCGCATCGACCAGGGTTGCATCGTCTGCCATCAGGGCCCCGGCTCGCTCGGCGTCGAAGGCGTTGCGGGCCTCCATGTACTCGTTGGCGATGTCGATGGGGGACGTCGCTTCGTTGTTCGCCCAGGGCGCCCAGAAGGCGGCGGCGACAGCCATTGCGATCAGACCTCCTACGACGGCCGGCACCCAACGCCGCCGGTTCGGGGGTTCGGTTGGGAGCTGCGTGATGGTCTTGGTAGCAGTGGTCACTTGAGGGTCTCCTTCTTTGATTGGTTTCCGCTTGGTCCCGGGATGGCGGCTATTTGTCCGGCCCCGGCGGATTCCTGACACCGAGTTGAACGGGTGTCTCAGCCGTTCAGAAAGCGTTCGTACTCGTCGAGATAGTCGGCGGCGAGGGCGAGTGACTCCGCCGTGAGGATCTGGGTTTGGACACCGTCCTTCACGACGAAGAGCTGCTCGACGACTCCGGGATGTTGATTGAGCCAATCGATGTAGGGCTCGTGGACATTGGGCGCGTAGTCGTCAAAGTTGAAATCGTGCACCAGCCTGCTGATCTGCCCGTCTTCGATGAGGAATTGGATCCGACCCGCCACTTGCGGAAAGCCGGCGATCTGCGAGAGCCTCGTGTCCATCAGGTAGTCGCAGTTGACGAAGGTGGCTCCCGGCGCGTTTTCGCACTGGAAGGGTTCGAGTTGGATTCCGTAGACACGCAAGGCCTCAAAACCCAGGTCGAGTTCGCCTCTTTCCATCCGAGGAACGTCGCTCAATACAGCATCGTCGGCCAACAAGGCCCTGGCCGCGACGACGTCAAAGGCGTTGCGAGCCTCGATGTAGCGGGAGGCGATGTCGGCTGGCGAGGACAAGATCCGAGCGAGGACGCTCCGGTTCCCCGTCCAGGGAACGAGCATCGCCACGACGACCATGAGGACCGCTAGGCCGCCGGCCAGAGCCGGCCGCCAAAGTTGTCGGGGACGCGGCTTGGTCTCAGTAGGCGGTCGCTGCCTCAGAGCCGTGTCAGTGAGGTCGGTCATCGTCCTCCCGCTGAGACTTCTCCCCAAAGCGGCGGGGTCCGGTTCAGGGTTGGCCCGCTTCAGCGCCTCAAAGGCGGCGTCGTACTTCATGATCCGGTTCCTTCTGTCTGGAGAGAGCTGGCGGTCCTCGTGGGATCAAAGACACGGGCATATCTCTTCTTGGCTCGGTGCAATCTTTGTTCTGCCGCCGAAACCGTGATCCCCAGCGCCTGTGCGATTTCGGGTCCGCTCATCTCTTCCCAAGCCGCCAACATCAGAATCTCCCGATCAGTCGAGCGGAGACCCTGCAAGGCCACTAGCGCCTCGTGATCCTCGGTTCGTCGCACAACGACGTCGGCGGGCGGCTCGTGGGTTGTTTGAGTGAAGATCGTCATGCGGGTGAGCAGTCGTTGTCGGCGCTGCACCGCCCGCCAGCGGTTGGCAAGAACCCCGCGGGCGATGCTGTACAACCAGGGCCGCACAGTCGACCAGTCGATTTCGTCCGCTCGCCTCACGGCGATGGCGAAAACATCGGCGGCGACATCCTCGGCCTCGCTGCGACCGACTCGCCGGGCGCAATAGGCCAACACCTCCTCGTAGTGGTTCGAGAAGGTCTCGGCGAGCCTCGGACCGCTCTGGTCTTGGTTCATACAGACGGCTGTGATCGGGTTACTTGTCCACCGGCCGCTGCATCCTGACAGGTAAATCTGTCCCACCCCTCTTGTACGTTGCGGGTATGGGATTGGGGCAAGTCACCAAGAGCAAGAGCATCGTCATTCCCCGGCTGGAGGACCCCTCCTCGGCCTCCCCCGACGAGCGCGACGAGCACCTGATGCTGCTCGAGGCCGCCCGCCACGAGATCGATGTCGAGTTCATCAAGACCTTGGCCGCGGCCGACTCCGCTGGTGATCACCATTTGAGCGGCCATCCCTCGACCGTCTCCTATCTGAAGGACCGCCTTGGCATCGCCCCCCACCGGGCCAACCATTACCTGAAGCTGGCCCGAGAGACCCTCTCCCACCCCGCCACCTTCTCCGCCTGGGCCCACCGCCAGATCTCTAGTGACGAGGCCGCCCTCCTCTTCCGGGCGGCGGTGGCCGACCCCGACCGCTACTCGAAGGCGGAGCCGGTGCTGCTGGAGCTGGTGGGGGAGAGCTTCGAGGAGACGAGGAGGACCCTCGACTACTGGCGAAACCGGGTAGACCCCGAGGGAGTCCGTCTCGAGCTCGCAGATCAGCTGCAAAGGAGACACTTTGAGATCTCCCGCCGGGCCAACGGGAT
>DATBKE010000124.1:0-15005 GCA_036556085.1 Acidimicrobiia bacterium
AGGCTCTACCGACTCGGCCGCGCCAAGGCGCGCTCGCGAGCGCGGGAGCTTTTGGAGCGGTTCGATCTCACCGAGGCCGCCGACCGTCCGGTCAAGACCTACTCGGGAGGAATGCGCCGCCGCCTGGACCTGGCCGGGGCGCTGGTGGCAGATCCCAAGGTGCTCTTCCTCGACGAGCCCACCACTGGACTCGATCCCCGCGGAAGGGCCGAAATGTGGGAAGTGATCAGAGAGATGGTCCAGGGAGGCACGACTCTGCTGCTGACCACCCAGTACTTGGAGGAGGCCGACCGTCTGGCGGACGAGATCGTGGTCATCGATCATGGCCGCGCTATAGCCCAGGGAACGGCCGATCAGCTCAAGAATCAGATCGGCGGGGAGCGAGTCGAGTTGGTCATTGAATCGGCCGCCAACCTGGGCCGGGCCCGGGATACGGTCAACTCCTTCTCCACCGGTGAGGTCGTGGTGGACGAGCAGAGCCGCACTCTTACCGCGCCGGTGACGGGCGGAAGCGGAGTGTTGGTCGAGGTGCTCCGACAGCTCGATTCGAACTCGGTCAAAGTGCTCGAGTTCGCGTTGCGTCGCCCGACGCTCGATGACGTTTTCCTCACCCTGACGGGCCACGGAGCCGAGAACGGCAACTCTGAACAGCAGCAGATGAAAGTGAGTGCCTGATGAGTCAATTGATGTGGCTAGCAGCGGACGGCTACAACGTCACCCGTCGCAATCTGATCAAGATCAAGCGGATGCCCGAACTAATGGTGTGGGTCTTGATGTCCCCGATCATGTTCGTGCTGTTGTTCTCGTACGTCTTTGGCGGATCTATCGACGTTCCGGGGGTCAACTATCGGGAGTTCCTGATTGCCGGCATTTTTGCCCAAACGGTGGTCTTCGGGGCCACCTATACCGGGGCCTCGTTGGCGGAGGACATGCAAAAAGGGATCATCGACCGCTTCCGGTCGTTGCCGATGACCAGATCGGCGGTGCTGGTCGGCCGAACGGCGAGCGACATTGTCTACAACGTGTTATCGATCGCAATCATGTCCCTGACCGGACTCCTGGTGGGATGGCGGATCCGAACGTCGCTCTGGGAGGCAGTGGCCGGCTTTGCTCTCTTGCTCTTGTTCTCCTACGCCTTCTCTTGGGTGATGGCATCGGTGGGGTTGGCCGTGCCAAGTCCCGAGGTCGTCAACAACGCCTCGTTCATGGTGATCATGCCGCTCACGTTCATTTCCAACGCGTTCGTCCCCAGCGAAAACCTGCCTACCCCGCTCCGCATTTTCGCCGAGTGGAATCCGGTTTCGGCGGTGACCCAGGCGGCTCGTGAGCTCTTCGGGAATACCAATCCGCTGGCGCCGCCCTCAGAGGCCTGGTCGATGCAGAATCCGATTCTGTACACCCTGATCTGGGTGGTGGTGATCCTGGCGATCTTCGTGCCGTTCGCGGTCACTCTCTACAAGCGAGCCGCCCGCAAATAGCCCTTGTTTCTCCCCCCAGGGAGCGCAGCGACCGTTGGGGGGAGTACCGGCGTAGCCGGGGAGGGGGTTAGCGGGGGAGCGTGAAGCGAATCTCGCTCCCACCTTCGGGGCGGTTGCGGGCCTCGATCTTTCCTCCGTGAGCGCGCACCAGGTCGCGGGCGATGGAGAGACCCAAGCCGGTGCCGGTTGAGTCCGGCCCCTTGACGAACCGCTCAAAGACCCGGGGGAGGACATCCGCGGGGATTCCGGGGCCCTGATCGCTTACGGCGATCTCGTAGTCGCCGCTGCCTTCGACAAGGCGAACGGTCACGGTGTCGCCGGGCCGCGAATGCCTGATGGCGTTGCCCAGCAGGTTCGTCAGCACTTCTCGCAGTCGCACCTCGTCGGCTTCTATCGACGCCGGCACGATATCGAGCTGGATGTCGACTCCCTTTCCCCGATAGGACCCAGCAACGTCTTCGATGAGATCAACGAGATCCACGCCTTGTTTCTCCAGCTTCAGCTCGCCGGCCTCGGACATCGACAGCGTGCGCAGGTCATCGAGCAGCCGCGACATCACCGATATCTCCTCGAGCAGGCGGTTGAGCTGTTCATTGTTCGGAGGATGAATGCCGTCGACGAGCGCTTCGATTTCTCCTTGCAGAACCGTGAGCGGAGTTCGTAACTCATGGCCGAGATCGGCCAAGAGCTGACGCCGTTGTTCCGATGCCGCCTCCAATCGGCGGGCCATCTCGTTGAAAGAAACCACCACGTCGCGGAGGGGACCACCTTCTATCCCGTTGACCCGGACGCTGTAGTCACCCTCGGCGAGGCGAGAGGTGGCATTCACCAGGCTCCGAACCGGGAAGAAGCGGGGTCGGTAGCGCCGTCGTCCGATCAGGAAGAAGAAGAGAAAAAACAAGATCGGGAACCACGGGAACCAGATGAAGCCGCGGCCGCTCGCCTTGAAAGCGTAGAAAACGCCACACAGCCCGAAAAGCAGGAGCGGTGGAAGCAGCCACCACCAGCGGAAGCGATCGCCGGGCTGACCCGGGGGCCAACGTTCTCCCTCGGGCCACCACTCGGGAGGTCGGTTAGGCATCGGCCAACTTGTAGCCGACGCCGTGGACTGTGATCAGATAGCGCGGCCGCCGAGGATCGGGTTCGAGCTTCCTGCGCAGGTTCTTGACGTGGGCGTCGATTGCTCGCTCGTAGGACGGAAACGACACCCCGCGGATTGCCTCGAGCATCTGCCCGCGGGTGAAGACCCTCCCCGGTTGGCGGGCGAGGGCCGCCAACAGATCGAACTCTGTCGAGGTCAATTCGACCCCCACCGGGCCCCGTCGAACTTCGTGACGCGGGATGTCGATAGTGAGATCGCCCACCACCATGACTTGGGGAGCCAACCCGGCGGCATCCGTGCGACGCAACACCGCCCTCACTCGGGCCACGAGCTCTTTGGGGCTGAAAGGCTTGGTCAGATAATCGTCGGCTCCCAATTCCAATCCGACAATGCGGTCGGCTTCCTCGGTGCGAGCCGTGATCACCACCACCGGCATCGGCGAGAAAGTACGCAACGATCGGATCACGTCCAGACCGTCGAGTCCGGGAAGGCCAAGGTCCAAGACGATCAGATCGGGCTTGGTTTGCCGAGCCGCAGCGAGGGCCCCAGGTCCATCGGAGGCGGTGACCACGACGAAACCCGCCTGTTCCAGGTAATCCCGGACCAGGCGGGTGATCTTCAACTCGTCGTCAACCACCAATACTGTGCGCATCAGAGTCGATTATCGGGGCGCTGCTAGGCGGGAGGGGCCTGACCCTCGTCTTTGTGGGCACGATCGTGCATCTCCCGGAACCGCCCTTCGATGTACTCGTGTCGCGGCCCCCAGTCACCACCGGGTCCTCCCCATGGGCCTCGACGCCGAAAGGCCGAGAAGATGAGGAAGAAGAAGAGCAGTGGGAAGATCCAGAAGAAAGGGAAAAACCCGAAGCCGTAGCCGCGGTGACCCCATCCTCGTTCGACCACCACGGTCGATGCCCCGTCTTCGGCACTAGTTGCCGCGGCCGTGAGTGCGCCGGATTCGAAGCCGTTCTCATAGGCAACGTAAATCGCGGCTCCGACCAGCACCACGGCTAGCGCGATGGCCAGTATTCGTGACGTCCTGTTCACAAGGTCTCCTTTCAGTCCTGTGTTCAGACCAAGATGACCGGCGTTTGTGAAGGACTTATGAAGGCGATGCGGAGGTTCTGATGAGAGCATTGGTAGTGCTGGCGGCCATCGTCTGCGGAATCGCGGTCGCGATTCAGGCCCAGTTCACGGGCGACATGCAGCGCCAGGTCGGCACTCTGGAGTCGACTTTCATCACCTATTTCTCCGGCGGGCTCATCATCGCGTTGGTCACCCTCGCCGCTCGAGGAGGGAATCTGGCTGCTGCTCGGAGCCTCCCCTGGTACGTTTGGAGCGCCGGCCTCCTCGGCCTCGTCATCATCTTCACTCTCTCGCTCTCCGTGGGTCAGATCGGCTTGGTCCCCGCTCTGGTGATCATCACTGTCAGCCAGTTTGTGGTGGGAGCGATCATCAACCACTTCGGTTTGCTGGGCGCTGTTGTGGACCCCATCGACCTTTCGAAACTGGGTGGTCTGGCCCTCCTGGGGGCAGGCACATTTCTCGTGCTCCGCTGAGTCAGCTCAAGGGGGCGAAGGCGAACGGCACGGCGAATCGCAAGCACCAGATCAGCACCCCGCGATGCAGGCCCAAATCGAAGTCAGCGGGAAGGTCGTAGTTCTGGCCTCCGACGTTGCCCTTCAACTTGCCGAGATCGATATAGCCAGTTGGCAACCCGCCTTCGTAGATCTCGCGTTCGATGATCCAGACGTAGAGATCGGGTCCGTTCTGAATGTCGGTGTCATCCTCTAGGCGAAGCACGTACCGCCCATCCTGTTCATAGATAGTGGCGGTGCCGGTGGCGCGGTGATCGATTCCGACGAGTGGCCCGCTCCCGACCGCGGTGGGCTCGGCACTGGTAACAGTGCTCGGCGCCGCGCTCGGCGTCATGGTGTCATTTGTCGATGGCGTCGCGGTATCAGACTCCACCACCGTGGTGGGGGTCGTGACGAAGGCTTGGGTGAGAGACTCCTCGACTGGGTCATCGGCGAAGAGCTTGTCGGGGCGGAAAAGAAGGAAGCCAGCGACCAGGGCTATGGCGCCCCCAATTAGCAGATAGGTACGTCTCATGTCACTTGCAACCGCTTCCGTTGGCGTCGGGTTCCCAGGGTGACACTAGGTTGGGCCGCCGCCGAGTTCAGGAGATAGAGATGAGCAGTGCGCTGGAGAATTTGCTGCAAGAGAACCGCTCCTTTCCTCCCGATCCCGGATTTGCCCGGACCGCCAATGCCCAGCCGGGTGTGCATGAACTTGCCGAGGAGAATTGGAAGAATTACTGGCTCGAGCAGGCGACTAGTCGTCTCTCCTGGTTCAAGGTTCCCCAGCAATCTCTCGACGATTCCAACGCTCCGTTCTATCGGTGGTTCACGGACGGCGAGCTCAACCTCTCCTATAACTGCCTCGACCGCCATCTCGAATCTTCCGCCGAAAAGGTTGCCTATCACTGGATCGGCGAGCCGGGAGAAACCCGCACCCTCACCTACCGCGACCTCTATAGGGAGGTATGTCGCTTCGCCAATGCGTTGCGCTCGCTGGGCTTGAAGAAGGGCGATACCGCCGCCCTCTACATGGGCATGGTGCCGGAGCTGCCGGTAGCGATGCTCGCCTGCGCCCGGATTGGCGTGATCCATTCGGCAGTCTTCGGTGGTTTCTCGGCCGAAGCGCTGATCGACCGCATTAACGACGCTCAATCAACCGTGGTCATCACTCAGGACTTCGCCTGGCGGGCGGGTAAGGAGGTGCCGCTCAAAGCCAATACCGATAACGCCGTCGCCCGCACTCCATCGGTCGAGAACGTAATCGTGTTGCGTCGGACCGGTTCCGAGGTGTCGATGACCGAAGGGCGCGACCTCTGGTGGGACGAGCTGGTGGCTGGGCAACCCGACGAGTGTGAACCCGAGCGGCTGACGGCCGAGGACCCGCTCTACATCCTCTACACCTCCGGCACCACTGGCAAGCCGAAGGGCATCGTCCACACCCAGGGTGGCTACCTCACCCAGGTCGCCACCACCCATAGCCAGGTATTCGATCACAAGCCCGACGAAGACATCTATTGGTGCGCGGCCGACATCGGGTGGGTGACGGGCCACAGCTATATCGTCTATGGGCCACTCACCAACCGGGCGACGTCGATCATCTACGAGGGGGCTCCCAACTTTCCCGACTTCGACCGGCTCTGGGAGATCATCGAGGACTACAAGGTCACGATCCTCTACACCGCGCCCACTGCAATCCGATCGTTTATGAAGTGGGGGGAGGAGTATCCCGGACGGCACGATCTCAGCTCCCTGCGCCTCTTGGGATCGGTGGGAGAGCCGATCAATCCCGAAGCATGGATGTGGTATCAGCGCGTGATCGGCGGGGAGCGGTGTCCCGTCGTCGACACCTGGTGGCAAACAGAGACCGGGGCCATCATGATCAGCCCGCTTCCCGGCATCACCACCACCAAACCGGGCTCGGCCACCCGTCCGCTGCCCGGGCTCTCGGCCGACGTCGTGGACGAGACAGGGGCGTCGGTCTCGCTGGGGGGTGGAGGCTTTCTCGTAATCGACCGGCCCTGGCCGGCGATGGCCCGCACGATCTACGGAGACCCGGACCGGTTCGTCGATACCTACTGGTCCCGCTTTCCCGGTCGCTACTTCCCCGGCGATGGCGCCAAGCGGGACGAGGACGGATACTTCTGGTTGCTCGGCCGGGTGGACGACATCATGTTGGTCTCGGGCCACAACATCTCCACCACTGAAGTCGAATCGGCGTTGGTTTCACATCCGTCGGTGGCGGAGGCGGCGGTGGTGGGGCGCAAGGACGACCTCACCGGTCAAGCCATCGCGGCCTTCGTCACCCTGCGCGGCCAGGTGGAAGGTGACGAGGCCCTCTTACGAGAACTGCGTGACCACGTTGGCTCCACGATCGGACCGATTGCCAAGCCGAAGTCGATCGTCTTCACCAACGACCTTCCCAAGACCCGTTCGGGAAAGATCATGCGTCGTCTTTTGCGCGACATCTCCGAGAACCGCCAGCTTGGCGATGTCACGACACTCGCCAACGAAGCGGTGGTGGAAGAAATCGCCGAGATGGCAGCCAGCCGCCCGTCGGAGGACTAGTGGGCCGCGCCAAGCTGGCCTGGCAAGCCCTGGTGGTCCTCGCGGCCGTGCTCGTCACCCTTTGGTTGATCTATCGACCCGGGGGAGTTGCCGGCTATTGATCGAGGTTCGCCTGGCGAGCGCTAGCGACCTCCCTGAAATGCACCGGATCTGGTGGGCGACGGGCTCATCGCCGGGCAAACACAACCCCTGGTTTGCTCACGTGCTACGGACCGGACGGATGGTGGTGGCCGTCGATGGCGAGCAGGTCGTGGGTTTCGCCGGGCACCGCATGGTTTGGCAAACCAACGTGATCTCCGATTGCTTCGTCGATCCCGCCCGCCAAGGGGCGGGCATCGGAACAACCATGATCAAATCTTTGCTTCAGCCCGGAGAGCCGGTGATGACGCTGGCCTCCGACGATCCCAAGGCTCACTCCCTCTACCGGAGATGGGGAATGCGCCCGGTTGTCGACTGCCCCTACCTGCGAGCCACCGGGACGGCACCGGGCTTTTTGATGGAGACCGACGCCTATCCGATCCCATCGGCGGACCTTCCCCACCTTCGAGACGACCTCGGCTGTGGGTTCGTACGGGCCCGAAACAGCCTGGCGGCCGTCACCGACCACTCGATTGAGTCCTCAGTGCTGGCGCCGGGAGATGACCCAATCGCAGTCTTCCGAGCGCTTTTGGGGAGGGCGGCAACCGTCGAGATCCAAATGGCCGAGTCGCACCTTGTTTTTGGGTCCTTCGAGTGCAAAGAGACCTTTCGCGACACGCTGATGGCGACTCCCGACGCCCAGCTTCCCGATCCGCGCCGGATCACCTACAACGGCGATCTCCTGGCCGTCGGTCCTTAGATGGCCGTTCAACGGCTGACTCTTGCGGAGGCGCGGCGAATCGCCGTTTCTGCCCAGATGCTCGACCGCGAACGTCCATCCGATTTGCTGGAGATGATGGCCCGCCTGACCTTTCTCCAACTCGACCCGACGGCGGCGGTGGCGCCGAGCGCCGATCTGGTTGCGTTCGGACGCCTTGGCGCTCGGTATCGCCCGGAAGATTTGAACCAGGCGATGGAGCAACGAGAGATCTTCGAGCATCGCTTTATGGAGCCGAATGCGCCTGCGGTGGCACTGATGCGACCGATGAGTGATCTCGGGTTGTACCTGGCCCAAATGCGAACGCTCCCGAGATATGCCGGGACCCGGGAGTGGCTTAGAGCCAACGAAGCGTTTCACCGCGATGTGCTCGTGGTCTTGGGCCGATCGGGGCCGCTTCTCTCGCGCGACATCCCGGACACCTGCGCCGTGCCGTGGGCATCGACGGGGTGGACTAACAGTCGCAACGTGACCCAGATGCTCGAGATCCTTCTGGTTCGGGGCGAGATCGCAATTGCCGGTCGCCGCGGAAAGCAACGGCTCTGGGATCTGGCGGAACGGGTTTATCCCTCCGACATAGAGGAGGTGCCGCTCGAGAAGGCGATGGGGATCCGGGCGGTCCGAATCCTTCGGTCGCTCGGTATCGCTCGCTCCAAGGTCGTCGGCGAGGTGGGGGAACCCGCTCTGGTGGCAGACACCTTTGGCGAGTGGAGGGTCGATCCCGCAGCCATCGGTCGCGACTTTTCCGGCCGCACGGTCCTTTTGTCGCCGTTTGACCGCCTCATTCACGATCGAAACCGGACCGTAGACCTGTTTGGTTTTGAGTACTTGCTGGAGATGTACAAGCCCGCGGCCAAGCGTCGATGGGGGTTCTTTGCTTTGCCCATCCTTCACCACGATCGCCTCATAGGAAAGCTCGACGCCACGGCCGACCGCAAGACGGGGACGTTCCGGGTCAACGCCATCCATCAGGACGTACCCTTTACCAAATCGATGTCGAAAGCGGTGAATACCGAGATCGAGGCATTGGCTGCATGGCTCGGGCTCAATGTCTCCGGTAATTAGCTAGCGACTTACCATTTGCACATGCCCGAAGTCTTCGTTCTAGGTGCCCGTCGCTCGGCCATCGGACGATTTGGCGGCGGGTTCAAGGATTTGACCCCGCCGGCGTTGGCGGCACCGGTGATGCAGGCGGCGCTCAAGAGTGCGGGCGTGGGCGGGGACCAGCTCGACCTGGTAATCATGGGCAACGTCCTCCGTGGCGGCCATGGCCAGCTCGTCCCTCGGCAGGCGGCCTTTCTGGCCGGGATCCCCAAGCATGTCGATGCGCTCGCGGTCGACATGGTCTGCTCTTCCGGCATGGCGGCGGTGATGACCGCCGCCTCCCAGATCAAGGCCGGAGAAGTCGATCTCGTCCTCGCCGGGGGATTGGAGTCGATGTCAGGCGCAGGCTTCGCCCTCGACGCCCAAGCCCGGTGGGGGTGGAAGTACGCACCGGCGGGTGCGCGGATTGTTGATCTCATGGCTCGAGACGGCCTCACCGATCCGGAGTCCGGCGACGCCATGGGGGAGCAGACCGAACGGTTGATCGCCGAAGAAGGGGTTTCGAGGTCTGAGCTCGACCTGGTGGCGGCTGCGTCTCACCAACGGGCCGCGGCGGCAACAGATGGGGGCGCTTTCGCCGAAGAGATCGTGGAAGTCGACGGGGTTTCGGCCGACGAGGGAATCCGCCGGGACACCACCCCCGCCAGCCTCGGTTCTCTCCGTCCTGCTTTTCGAACGGATGGGACTCTCACCGCCGGCAACTCGAGCCAGATCTCTGACGGAGCGGCGGCGATGGTGTTGGCCTCGGCAAGAGCGGTGAATGAGTATGGGCTCCGGCCCATCGCCAAGGTCACCGGCTCGGCATGGGCGGCGGGAGAGCCTTATCGATTCCCCGAGGCCCCGATCCCGGCGGTGGAAAAGCTTTTGAAGCGTGAGGGGAAGTCAATCGCGGACTTCGACCTGTTCGAGAACAACGAGGCCTTTGCTCTGAACACGGTGTTGTTCACTCGCCGGCTTGGCGTCGACCCGGACAAACTCAACCCGAACGGTGGTGCCATCGCCCTCGGCCATCCGATTGGCTGCTCGGGCGCCCGCATCCTCGTCACCCTCCTCCACGCCCTCCGCCACGGCGGCGGAACCAGCGGCCTCGCCGCCATCTGCCACGGGACCGGTGGGGGCACCGTCACCTCCCTCGAACTGGTCTAGATCGCGACCCAGGGTCGTAGCCGTTGCGGAGCAACGGTTGCAGCCCACAGACGCGCCGGCCGGGCCTTACTTAGCGCCGCGAGCTGCAGCGGCGGCTCGCGCCAACCAGGCCGGCGGGTCCCCGTAGCGCTGGGGTGGCACCAGACGACCGGCGGCCGAGTCTTCGATCAGCTGGGTCATCCGCTTCTCCCGCGTTGCCTCTTGCTTGGCCGACATCACCCAGTAGATGGTGCTGGCCCGATAGCCGGCGGTGGCCGCCTCCCAGAACGCCGAAGCCTTGCGATCTGCCGCCAACTGAGCGATGAACTCGGCGGGAAGCTCGATCTGGTGACGGTCCTCGTAGGAGTAGACGCCGCTCTGCTCCGGTCGGCGCTTCTCGAAAGCCGCCAGACCGGCGGGCGTCATCCGGCCCTCGGCCACCAGCTTCTCGACCAAGGCGATGTTGATCTTGCTCCAGTTGCTCCCTGCCTTGCGGGGCGTCCAGCGCTGTCGTCGCGAGTTGTCGTCGATGCGCTGTGACTTGGAGTCGATCCAGCCGAAGCACAGCGCTTCTTCGACCGCCTCGTCCCAGGTGATTCCCCGCGGCTTTACGTGTTTCGAGTTCAACTTCATCCACAACTCCGCCTTCTTGTCGTGGTTCTTCTCGAGCCAGCGACGGAAGGCAGCTGCGTTGGCGAACGGAACCGCCGCACGGTCGTCGGTCATCAGTCGAAGAGGCGGGGGCGGAAGAGGCGGTCGTGGGTTGTGATGGCATAGCGGTCGGTCATGCCAGCGACGAAATCGATGGCGGCAGTGACCGGTTCGGCCTCAGGGACCGTGGTCGATTCCGGCACCTCCTCGGGGTGATGGGAGAAGTAGTCGACCAGATTGCGGATGACGCCAATCGCCCTCTCCTTTTGGAACTCCGCCTCAGGCCGCAGATAGACCTGCTCGAACATGAAGCCGCGCAGCTTGTGCATCGTCTCCAGGGTCTCGGGGTTCATCTGGACCTCACCCGCTTCGATGGTGTGATCAACCACCGCCCGGATCATGTGGTTGATCCATTCCCGGCTGGTGTCGCCGAAATGAGCTACCACCGGCGAAGGTAAGTCACCCAATCCGATCAAACCGGCCCTGATCGCATCGGCAAAGTCGTGGGTGAGGTAAGCGATGCGGTCGGCGAAACGACACAGCATCCCTTCGGGAGTCGACGGGGGCGGTTTGATCTTCCAGGAGTGGGACCGGATCCCGTCGATCACCTCCCAGGACAGGTTCTGCGGTTCCAGTACCGATAGGACCCGAACCGAGTGGGCGGAGTGCAACCACTCTCCTTCGACATATGGAGTGAGCGCTTCCTCCCCGGTATGGCCGAATGGAGAATGGCCGACGTCGTGACCGAGACAGATCGCTTCGGTCAGAGCTTCGTTGAGTCCAAGGCTGGCGGCCATCGACCTCCCGATCTGGGTGACCTGCAAGGTGTGGGTAAGGCGGGTGACGAAATGGTCGCCTTCGGGATTGATGAAGACCTGGGTTTTGTGTTTGAGGCGGCGGAAGGCCTTCGTGTGGATGATGCGGTCGCGATCGCGCTCGAATGCCGTGCGATATTCGTCCGGCTTCTCCTCTTCGGCCCGGCCCTTGCTTGCGATTGAGCGAGTCGCGGCCGGGGCCAATGACTCCTCGGCCTTTTCGCGTATCTCGCGAGTTCGCCGATGGAATTCAGACATAGCGCGCCCGGATGCGCGAGCTCAGCCAGTCCATTGCCGCCACGACGATGGCGATAGCGAGGATCTGGGCCGCGGCCGCCCGATAGTCGAGGAGGTTGATGTTCTGTTGGAGCAAAAAGCCGATCCCGCCACCGCCGACAAATCCGATGATGGTGGACATACGGACGTTGATGTCCCAGCGATACATGGTGAAGGAGATGTACGGGGGGATGATCTGAGGCACAACGGCGTAGACCACGTTCTGAAGCCGGTTGGCCCCCGTTGCCCTCACCGCCTCCAAGGGCCCGGCGCTGATCGATTCCACCTGCTCGGAGTAGAGCTTGGCCAAAGCGGCGATCGTGTGGAGGGCGAGCGCGAGGGCACCGGCAAAGGGACCGATGCCTACCCAGACGACGAAGACGATCGCCATGATGAGCGGCTCGATGGCTCGCAAGACGTTGAAGACAGTGCGGGTGATGTAGTAGATCCCAAGCCCAAGACGGACGGTGGGTCGCCCACGGACCCGAAAAGCCACCCAGAGACCGGCGAGCGCACCGGCGACCAACGGGATCCAAAGGGTCCGGTTGAGGTCGCTCCACTCGTAGAACCAGGCGATGGCCCGCGCGATCAGGATTGCCCACAGCGCCCCCGCCACCATCGCCAACGGGATAGAAAGAGTATTGAGGGTCCCATCGGAGAGACGCTTGCGGAGTCCATGTCCGAAACGGTTCAAGACCATGACCAATACTCCACCCCCGAAGATGGCTGAGGCCACCACCAGTCCGAAGGAGACCAACTCACCGGCCGTGCCCAGAAAGGCACCGAGGAATCGGAACACGCCTAAGCGGGGCTCGAGCCATGCTCCCAGTTGCTGAAGCAGGCTCGCCGCCAGGTAAAGACCGAGCATCACCAGCAAGAAGACGAAAACCAGAAGCACGGCCCGCTCGGTTCGCTGCGCGGGCGACGGCCTCTCGGTCTCCTCGGCCGGAATTGCCCGTCGAAGGATGAACGCACCGGCTAGGAGAGTCAGCAGGAGACCGGCAATTCCGAGCCAAGGTTCATCCCCGATCGCTCGTGCTACCCGCTGGGCCAAGTTGGCGGCGACACCTCCCCCGGCCACCCCCAATGGCAGGGCGATCAAGCTGAGGGCGACATTCGTCACCGTGCTCTGGATGTCCTCCATCAGATTTCGAGCCGCCAGGAATGAGAGCGGCACCGCCAGCAGGGTGGCGAACGTGGTGGCGATCAACGCCAGGAAGACGGTCTCGATGATTTTGTCGAGGGTGTCGCGGGCGGTCTGTGTCCAGCGAGGGCTGCCGACCGCCTCTGTGCTTACCACCCTGATGGTCTGGGCCGACTCAGATGGGCGGTTTGGAAGCCGGACTTCGGTGCTGAATTCGCCCGCTCCGTCGGTTCGGACCTCGGCCAGACGCAACTCCACCTGAGACTCGGGAACCAGAAAGACCCTCACCTCGGAGGTGGGCGCGAACCCGTTGCCGCTGACCTGGATCGTGGACCGGGGATCTGCACAGGGTGGGTTCAATACAACCCGGCCTCCACCTTCGCTCTCCTGCTCGCCCTCGACGCACGGGATCCGGATCGGGACGTCGGTGTTAGTGACGTCGAGATCTTGCTCCAGGATCTCGGGACGGGCGAGGGCGCGGAGGATGCGAACCAAGCCAACCCGTCTGGTTTCGTCGCGGATCTGATCGAGGTTGACCTCGGTGACCCAGAAGCCATAGGCGTAGATAACGAGACCGAGGATGACGGCCGGCCAAACCCATGGAGGTCGCTTGCTGCCGGAATTAGCCAACCCGCTCCGCCTCCTGCCCGTAGATCGCTTTGAATCGATCGTCGTCGATCGCCTTCGGCTCGCCGTCGAAGACCAGCTCGCCCCGATTGAGGGCGATGGCGCGGTCGGCATATCGGTGCACCAGGTCGAGGAAGTGGAGGCTGCAAAGAACCGTGACTCCGTCGTCGGTGTTGATCCGCTCGAGGTATTGCATGATCGAGTGGGCAAGCACCGGATCCAGGCTGGCCACCGGTTCGTCAGCGAGGATCATCTCCGGGTCCTGCATCATCGCCCGGGCGATACCGACCCTCTGTTGTTGTCCACCTGACAGCTCGTCGGCTCGAGCTTTGGCCTTCTCGGCCAGGCCCACCCTTTCGAGCTGGGCTATCGCCTTAGCTACATCCTCTTTCGGAAAGCGATTGAGTATCGACAGGGCCGGGTTGACATAGCCCAGGCGGCCGGCGAGGACATTGGTGATGACCTGGGATCGGTGCACCAGGTTGAAGTGCTGGAACACCATTCCGATTCGACGGCGGACCTGACGCAGGTCCTCCTGGGGGGCGGCAGTGACGTCCTCCTCGTTCCAGAGAATTTTGCCCGAGGTGGGCTCCACTAGCCGGTTGATGCAACGCAGCAGGGTCGACTTTCCCGAGCCCGAGAGCCCGATGACGGCCAGGAACTGCCCGTCGGGGACCTCGAAGGAGACCTCTTTGAGTGCGACGGTCCCGTCGTCGTAGATCTTGGTGAGGTTCTCGACTCGCAGCATCAGTGATGGCACATATGACTGTGAGGATTTACGCGGCCTGGGGCCGCGTAAATCCTCACAGAATCGATGACCGGCTTAGAGGCTGTCGAGGTCGATACCGACCAGATCGACGATCGTTCGCAGGCCGTCGTACTCCGCATCTTCGGCTGGGTTGATACCGGTCCAACCGTAGAAGTCCTGATTGCCGATCGACTCCTCCCACTCCGGCGTCGCCGAGAAGGCCACCAGGGCGTCCTCGATCTGGGTCCGCAGGTCGGAGGGGAACTCCGGTCCGAACGAGAGGGTGTCGTTGGGGATGCCCTGGGTGATGGAGAGGATCTTCACCTGCTGCACGATGTCAGGAGCTTCGTCTCGGGCACTCGCCCGGGCATCAAGGACCCGGTAATCGCCGCACCAGAGCTCGTCGTCGGCGGTGACGGCGCAGTCGGGCACCAGCTCGTCGGGGATGTCCGGTGGATCACCTTCCGCCCACTCACCCTCAGGCAAGAGCGGCGGCGAATAAAAGGTGGTGGCGAAGTCGGCATCGCCGCGATAGACGGCGAGAGCAGCCTGGGGATGTCCCCCAGCTTCGACGGTAGCTCCCGGCTCGACCCCCGCCTCTTGCAGCTCGAGCAAGGGGACCATGTACCCCGAAGTCGAGCCCGGGTCCGGATAGGCCCAGCTGCGTCCGGCGAGATCGTCGATCGATGCGATCTCCGAATCGCGGGGAACGAGGAACTGCGCCCAATAAACGTCATAGCCAAAGCGGACGGCCTTGAAGCCGACGTCGACACCACAGAGATTGGCGGCTAGGACATAGCCGAGCCCGGGGATGAACCCCATGGTGCGATCGGGTGCTGCACACATCTCCTCGATGGTGGCGGCATAGGAGGTCGGTACCGATACCTCAAAGGTGAGACCGGTCGCTTCCTCCAAAGCGTTCTTCATCACCTCA